>JAHDHV010000557.1 GCA_020631155.1 Bacteroidota bacterium
GGCAGTGTGCCTGCTTTCATGCGGTCATATAAACGGTGAACGCCTGTTGTTGTTTCTTCGGAAATACCTTTAACATGTTGCACCAACTCAGGGTATTTGTCCAAAACGATATTGGTTAAATCACCGCCATCATCCAAAATCATATTTAATGGACGAGATAAATCACCGAAAAACAAAGTTTGTTCAATGCACCAGTCGTACTCTTCCTCTGTCATTCCTTTCCACGCATAAACCGAACCGCCTGCTGCTGCGATGGCTGCTGCTGCATGGTCTTGGGTAGAAAAAATATTGCAAGAAGACCATTTCACCTCAGCCCCTAATTCTAACAGGGTTTCGATCAAAACAGCCGTTTGTATGGTCATATGTAAACAGCCAGCAATCCGCGCGCCCTTCAAAGGCTTTTCGTCTTTGTATTGCTCGCGCAAAGCCATAAGCCCCGGCATTTCTGCTTCTGCCAATTCTATTTCTTTACGCCCCCATTCGGCGAGTGAAATATCTTTTACTTTGTAGCGCAAATTTAAATCTATAGATGCGGTATTCATCAGTTTGTTTTAATATTTTAAAATAGTTTAATTGTCTAAATTTTGTGCAAAGATACGGACTTCCTCAATAAAAAACTAGGAAAGTGTATTTATTGCCACAAAAACCTAGCTATAACATCAATTGTAGGCAAATGGTTTGAATTTTTAGCTTTTTAGCTTTTTGGATTTTTAGCTTTTTGGATTTTTGGATTTTTAGCTTTTGGACTTTTAGACTTTTGGAGAATTTATCTAATTCATGAACTAAAAGTCATTTTTTAGGCAAGCTTTTAAATTATGTGTGTTTTTTTCTCCTTTTTGCTTTCATTTGTTCGTATCTGTTAATAAACATTCCATGCAAAAACTATCTTCACTTTTTGTTAAAATAATCTAGCAATCTCATTGCCAGAAAAAATATGTAATATAAAGTATTATTCAAAAATCTTTTTTTTATTTTTTTTTCATTTTTTTTAAGGATTTTAAGCTTTTTCTGCATCTTACTAAAAAAAGCAAAAATTATTTTTACTGTATAATACTAAATGCTTATTTTTCTTTTTGAGAAATTTCATATTGAAAAAATACTCAAAAGTAATTTAACTTTAAAGACGTATAACAAACCTTTAACTATCCTAGTTAGTAGTGTTTTTGCCTAAAAAACAATTTTATTTTCTTTTTTTAAATAGTTAGAACACACAAGTACTTTAGCTACTTTTTTTTTTCAAAAACTAATTGGTAAAATATTGTTCCATTTGATGAACAGCTAAAAGAGCTATATTTATAGACTTTTTGGCCAAAAAATCAAAAAAAACAATGCACCCAATTATAGTGGGACTACTATGTTTATACTGAACATTACTCCTTAAAAAGTGCTTTAAAACAAGCATTTAATCAAAATTTAGTCAAATAAGCACCTTTTCAGACTCCTATATTTTTAAAATATTTGGCTTTAAAGTAGTAACCCTTTTCAGTATATTTGTAATAACACAACAAACAACCATTCTCAATAGCTTCATTACAACTTACTTCTAACTATTTTATCTTTTTGTAAAAAAATTAATCAATTGTTCTTTTTCAACTGATTAACAATCATTTACATTAAATTAAGTACCAAGCACTAATTAATTGTGCAAAGCTTTATTATAAGTTATTGATTTTCAATAATTTGATTAAACAAAGTCTAGCTTTTAATTATTGTGTAGTACTTATTATTATTTTTTTTTCGAAAAAAAAACTCCTTAACTGTTGACCTTTTATGAAAAAAGACATTAAGGAATACAAGTTCAAATTTTTACAAAAACAGTAAAGATAAAATTTACTTGACCTATCTAAATCTTAATTACCTAATCTAAAATTGTAATATCATGAATACACTCTTATAGTTCTTCCGAAAAACCAACAAATTAAAACGAAGTAAAAAAAATACTTTAAACTTATACTTGAAAAGTCATCAAGTAAACGGGTACCCTATGCCCATTTAAAAATTATTTTATCTGCTATTTTACTTAACAACCCAAATTTTCATTCCTATGAGAAATTTAACTTTTAAAAATAGAAACCTTTTACCTAACCCTCATTTAAACTTTTTATTTTTTATCCTTTTTCTTTTTGTTTCTCTTAATATACAGGCGCAACAGTGTCCGCCTGATCCTAATAATGATCCGACTAACTATTGCCCAGATGATCCTGTTCCTTCTGGACAGTTAGACCTAAGATGTTGTATTTCACCAAATAATTGTAATGCTGGTGATTATGTGTTAGAATCTGCTTACTTAGCAGGTAGCGAAGAATGTACTACTTGTGAAATAGGCGATCCGCCAATTACCCTTAACCTATTTGTTGTGTTTGATATAACTACTCAAAGTGCTCGCGATGCTTTGAGTTTATTTGCAGAACTTACAGTGACCAACCCCGATGGAACTACTACTACTTGTGTTATAAGTAGATGTACCAATCCACCAGATGGGCAAGCTGAAGATATTGCAATTGATTTTGGCACAATAGAATATACCTGTGGTTCAACTTTGGAATTAAGTAGTATTTTCCTTGCATGGGTATCTGCTGGTAATGGCAACGAGTGTCCAATAACTAGTTGTCCTACCTCAAAATGTAGTAAAAATATACCACCTTTAGAAATTAGCCCTCCATTACAAGCCTCTGCCGAAGCAACTTGCGTTATTGGCAGCAATTCAATCAATGTAGACTTAACGGTTCAGGGTGGTGAAGCTCCTTATACTTATAATTGGGATAATGGTGCGACTACCGAAGACCTAAATAATGTTAACCCTGGCACTTATAATGTAACTGTTACTGATGTCAATGACTGTACAACAACAGCTAGTGTTACTTTACCTTTTTGCTGTGAATTTTCCGCTACTTGTCCGACTTTTTCCCCTTCTCCAACGGTGATTGAATGTGAAGCTGACGTTCCAACAGCTACCAGTTTAACAGAAGCCGAATTTGAGGCTCTAGGTAATGGCGATGGCGTTATTGGTGATGAGCCTTGTGGTGTTGTCGAAATTACTGCTGCAAATACTCCTGGTGATGATTGTGACGGAACAACGATTACGCGCACTTATACCATTACTGAATATGCTGACACTGATGGGGATGGCGTGAAAGATACTCCAGAGGTGGTGCTAAATACCGAAACTTGTCAGCAGCTTTTTGAGATTGATAATGTAATTGAACCCATTACCTGCCCTGCTGGTGGAAATGTAGAATGTGCTGCTGATATTTCTGTTGGTGATATTAATTATACCCCAACTTGCGGAACTGCTACAACTATTTCGCCAACTGGACCAAGCATTGATGGAACGCCTGATTGCGATGGTACTACTTATACGTATAACTACTCTTTTACCGATGCTTGTGGCAGAACAACCTCCTGTGACCAAGTTTTTACCATTAATAATGTAATTGAACCCATTACCTGCCCTGCTGGTGGAAATGTAGAATGTGCTGCTGATATT
>JAHDHV010000058.1:0-15626 GCA_020631155.1 Bacteroidota bacterium
TGTTACAAAGCCTCGCCGTAGCTTTGGCTATGCCTACGTTTTGCGCCTTGCTAGGAAACAAAAATCACTCAACATCAACCCGTCATTTTAACGTTGACTAACTACTTAGCATACAATGTATTTGATTGAGTGATTTTTGATTTATAATTTTTTTTCCCCACTGACTGTCAGCTCAGCCTGCTTGTTGTCTCATAATGTATTAAGGCAGGTCACTATAATAGGCAGCTTAAAGTCAGTAATTTGTTAAAATAAAAAAGCCAAGGCCCGTAAGCCTTGGCTTTTCTTGTACCATTGATTCTGAGTACAATAATTACTTTTTTTCGCTGAGTTTATTTGTACTTTTTACCCCACTTTCCAAATTATTTGGCTTCGTAGTGCCTGCGTTACTTTACCGCATTTACGACTGCTTTGAAAGCATCAGGATGATTCATTGCTAAATCAGCAAGAACCTTGCGATTCAATTCCACATTTTCTTTATGCACTTGCCCCATAAATTTAGAGTAAGACAAGCCCTCTAAACGTGTTGCTGCGTTGATGCGCGTAATCCACAGCCTTCTGAATGTACGTTTTTTGTTTCTTCTGTCTCTGTAAGCATATTGCCAACCTTTTTCAATTGCGTTTTTGGCTACCGTCCACACGTTTTTTCTTCTGCCCCAATAGCCTTTCGCATATTTAAGCATTTTTTTTCTTCGCGCTCGCGATGCTACAGAATTTACTGACCTTGGCATATCTAATATGATTATTTTTCAAGATGCGTTTATGTTTAAAAAAACAAGCACATCTGGATTATTTACAAAGTAATAATTTAATTCGTTTCTCGTTACACTTTTTCACCAATGTTGCTTTAAGTAGTCTTTTCTTTCTACTTTTTGATTTTTTGGTCAATAAGTGTCCTTTCTCTGAGTGATTTCGTTTGATTTTTCCAGTGCCGGTAAACCGAAATCTTTTCTTAGCACTAGAATGAGTTTTCATTTTTGGCATGTCTATTCTATTTTTTTAGCGGATGCAAAGGTAATAAAATTATTATTTGTAAACAACTTTTTTGTGAAATACAGTTGTAAATTGTTGAGTTATTGAATTGTTGCTCTGTTGAGTGAAGTGATAATTGATTAATAATCAGTTAATTGTTAGTGTTAAAAGCAGAATACTGACTGTTTTTGAGATGTAATTTTAACGAAAAAAGTTTTTTATACAATGTATCAAATTAATTGTTAGATTTTTTTTTGTTTTTTTGATTTTTTTTATCTTTGAAAAAAAATAAGCTTGAAAAATAAGAACTTACAAAGTTAGTTTTTTTACGAAATTTTTTTTTTGTTTTTAGCTTAATTAAATATAGCTAAAAATCTATTTGTATTTTGCTTTAAATTGGTCAAGCTAAAGCTTTTTGTTCAGAAAAACCTTAAATGGTTTAGCAATTACTAAACTTTATGCCTAAATTTGCGTTAGAAAAAAGGGAATTTACTATTCCTACTGGTAGTGTAGCAATTAAGGTTGTAATTTATGATCTTATTATTAATGGGGAAAATCAATTTCATAAATTTGAAGATGCTATAGCAACTTCATCAAATAAATCTTATGAGTCTCAACTTGATAAGATTGCAACTCTAGTTGATCGTTTGAGCCAAGGACAGAGGTTGAGAGCAGGAAGGAGGAAAAAAATAGAAGGTATTTTTAAGAAAAAAAAGAAGGGAGTAGGCACAAATAAAATACAAGATGAGATTACTCCATATGAGCTAAAAACACCTAAACTACGGTTATATTATCTTTATTTTGAGTGTGAAAATAAATACATAGTTATTTGCTTGGGAGGATATAAAAAGAATCAAAAGAAAGATATAAGACAGTTTAAATCAATTTGTAAACAGATTATTGAACAAATTTCAGATTATGGGGACCTTACAACAGAAAAAAGAGAATAGACTTACACGACGAAAGTTGTTGGAAAGTCCTGAATTTTGGGAAGAATATCTAAAGACTGAATTATACAGTGTTGTTCAGGATTATATGGATGAGAATAATTTAACTCGAAAAAAACTAGCAGAACAACTTGGTGTTACTAAAGGCTATGTGTCACAAGTACTCAAGGGTGATAGTGATCATCGAATTTCAAAACTTGTTTTACTGGCCTTAGCAACAGGTAAAGCTCCTTATATATATTTTAAAGATTTGGAGAGTGTATTTGGAGACGAGCAAAATGGATATTCTGTTTATATGGATTTTGCTGAAATTGAGCAGAAGGCACAAAAATATGATATGATTGAAGTTGAAAGAGTTGATAATATTACACAATATGATGTAATTGAAGATGGTACATTTAGCTTTTTTGCAGGCCCTATTCAACAAATGGATGATAAAACTGAAGATGTTATATCCTGTATTCCTGATGAGGCTTTTGGAATAAGAGGTTGTGGTTCTATGGAAGCTACTGAAGTACTTGAGGATGATATGGGCTTTTTTGAAGGTGACTATGGAAGTAGTAATGAGGAAAAATATATAGTTAAAAATGCAGCATAAGTTACCTAGCATAGTAGAGATACGCCTCGAAATGATAAATCTTAACTATCATTTTGATGAGGTTATTAACGAGAGTAATATTCAATATAATGTCTCAGCTACTCCATTTTATGAGCCAGATGATAAAATTATATTTTTTATTCATGTGAGAATTATTCTTATTGATTCAGAAAAAAAGAAGCACAGTATTTTTCATACAGATTATTTATCAATTATTGAATTTAAAGATAGCTGGGAATCACAAGAAACCATTAAAATTGAGGTTGATCTTTTAGCTCATCTGCTTGGAATGAGTTTTCTAATGATTAGAGGGGCTATTCGCCAAAGGTTAGCCAATAGTATTCTTGTAAATTATCCTATTCCTGTAATTAATCCAACTAAACTTTTAAAAAACAAGTTAGAAGAAACTGACAACCATTTCATTCTAAAACAAAAAAAGGACAATAGAAATTGTTGATATTGCCCTTCCTGTTTTTTGTATTTCCTAGCTTTATTTTCCCCCAAAATCACGCAATATTTCCTTACCAAAATCAACCAACTGTTTGGCATCAATATAGCCGATGCTAGAGCCTAGTTGTTCGCCATCACCATTTACGTATACCAAAGTAGGGTAGGCGCGTACCCCATAACGTCGAGCCAATTTTTTGTTGACTTGCCCCTTTGCATTGAGCTTGTAATTGATGAAATTTTTATTGTAAAAACTCGCTGCTTCATTGTTGGTAAATACTTTTTTATCCATCTTTTTACAAGGGTAACACCAATCGGTATACACATCCACAAACACCACTTTATCTTCCTGTTTTGCCTGCGCCAATACCTCTTCAAAATCGTGATTGACAAATTGAATTTTAGGCGTTTTACTTGCTCTATTACTCTGACCGTTTGGACTAGACTTTGTTTTTGGAGGCGATTTTTTTTGTTTTTTCAAAGGCGCGCGCTTCAACTCATATTGTTGTCCTGATTCCATTTGACAAGCAAACATGGGTAAAAATAGCATTAGCAAAATGATTATTTTTTTCATTATTTTATTTTTTTATCCGTAAAAAAAAGCTGTTTCTCTATTTTAGACTTCACTAAGACGGCTTAGTAATTCTACAATAATAAATTGAACCAGTCATCTTCGTAATTTATGTGTTGTACTTCGTTAAAAAGCCTCGCCATAGCTCCACTATGGCTATGTTTTTTGCCTTGTACAACACAAAATTACTTTGACTTTATGGTTCAACTTACTATTTTCGCATTACTTATATACGAACTTGCACATAAAATTTTGCATAAATCTCAAAAAAATAGCGCATTTATTTCTAGTTAGAACGTAATTTCTTACCTTGAACGGAAAATCAAATTCACATGAACAATACTTGGTTGATTATCGTAAATCCTCAGTCTGGTGGTGGTAAGGGTTTGAAAAAGTGGAATAAGTCGGTTGCTCAAACACTGACTAAAGAAAATATCGCTCATCAAGTGCTTTTTACTGAAGGCACAAATCACGCCACAGAATTGACAATAGAGGCTGTAAAAAATGGGTTTCGCAAGATAGTGGCAATGGGCGGCGATGGCACGATTCACGAAGTTACCAATGGCATTTTACAACAAAACACGGTACCCTCAACAGATGTGACCATGGCGGTTATTCCTGTAGGTTCGGGCAATGACTGGATTAAAACGATGCAAATTCCGCTAAATATAAGGGAAAATGTGGAGATTATTAAAGGTGGAAAAACCTATATTCAGGATGTGGGAGTAGTGACTTATTTTGAGGGGAAAACGCAGCAAAAACGCTATTTTTTAAATGTTGCTGGTACAGGTTTCGATGCTTTTGTGGCGCAAAGCATGGAAAATACAAAAGCTAAAGTTTACTTATGGGAACTCTTAAAAGGCTTGATAAATTATCAAAATATTCCAGTGACAATTAAGGCGCAGGGGCGAGAACGAGAAGAAACGGTTTTTGCGTTTAATGTGGGTATTTGTCAGTATTTTGGTAGCGGTATGAAAATAGCACCTAAAGCGATTCCAGATGATGGTTGGTTGGATGTGACTTTGATTAAAAATATTAGTAAATTTGGAGTCGTTAAAGAATTGATTAACCTTTATGATGGCTCGTTTGTTAACAATCCATATGTAGAAACTTTTCGCAGCAAAAAAATAACGGTGGCTTCGGAAAACGATATTTATCTACAATTAGACGGGGAACTCTTAGGTCATGGCCCCATTGAATTTAGCATCATTCCACACAGTTTAAAAGTACAGGTTCCTTTAATGGTAGAACAATTAATATTGGAAAATGAACAACAGGCTGTTGGTGGTAGCATGTAGAAACAAGGCAGGTCTTGGTTGGAAGCTTATAAAGTTGTCAGGTTGGAAAGTTTTAGAATTTAGACTAAATTGGCTTTTCACCTTTGGTTTTGTTGGTGTATTTCAAATACTGTGTTTTTTACTAAACCACTTGTGTCTACTTTTAATAGTTCGTTAATTCGTGATTGGTAGATCAGTGATTCGTATTTGGATGTTTTTTACTAATTAATTTCTTTTGGAATGAGTTGTGTATACTAAAAACAGCTTAGAATTGTAACTTTTTTGTAGCCAAAGCCTCACACCTGTTAAGTTACAGGGGCGAGGTTCTACCTCGCGCCGAAGCAAATACGTAGCCTTTGGCTACACTTATTAAAACAAATAAAAAATTTAACAACTTTTGCTTTTATCCCGTTTTTAGTATAACGATAGCTTTAGCTGTTAGTTTTTGTAAAAAAATAATAATCAAGAGTTTATATATGTAAGAAAGTTTAAATTTATGATCTCTAACAGCTGATTTCTAAAAGCTAAAGAGCTAAAAGTCTAAATAGCCAAATAGCAATTTTAGAAATAAAGTGTTAGGAAGAAAATGAAACATACCATAACTTTTTAACCTTTCAAATAATTTTGATTATTTCTACATTACTCATAAAAATCTTATGTCTTAGGTCTCACATCTAATGTCTCTCTTCATAAACAAATATTAAACAACATATAAACAAAAAAGCGATTATGGCACAAAACATGAAAACACCTTTAGAAATGCTCTATCAGTGGGAGCAAAATAAGGCCGAAGAGGTCTACTTAAAACAACCAATAGGTGGCCAATGGCATGAGTTCACTTGGCGACAAGTTGGGCAGGAAGTCCGTAAATTGGCTACTGCCATTAAAGCATTGGGACTGCCACGAGGCACAAACATTGGGCTGGTTTCTAAAAACTGCGCGCATTGGATCATCACCGACCTCGCCATTATGATGAGCGGTCATGTATCCGTACCAATTTACCCAAATATCGGACCTGACACCCTCAACTACGTATTGACACATAGCGAAGCCCCTTTGTTATTTGTCGGTAAATTGGATGTATGGGATAAAATGAAATCTGGTGTCCCCGAAGGTGTACGCTGTGTTTCTTTCCCTAAGTACGGGCCAGAAGGCTACGAAACATGGGCAGATTTCACAAAAGGACATCTCCCAATGAGTGGCACACCACAACGCAGCCTTGAGGAAGTAATGACGATTATTTACACCTCTGGCACAACAGGCAAACCAAAAGGCGTTGTACACACTTTTGAAGCATTGACTTTTGCCATTAACAATGCCCTGACAGTCATTAAGTTAGGAGATAATGAACGTTTCTTTTCTTACCTGCCTATGTGCCATATTGCCGAGCGTATGTTGGTAGAAATGGGTAGTCTTTATTTAGGGTCAACGGTTTATTTTGCTCAGTCCCTAGATACCTTTGGTGAGAATCTGGCGGAAGCAAGTCCAACCATTTTCTTAGGTGTACCGCGTATTTGGACAAAATTCAAGATGAAATTACTGGAAAAAATGCCTCAAAGTAGGCTGAATTTGCTATTGTCCATTCCATTTGTTTCTTCCTTAATTAAAAAGACGATTCGCAAAAAATTAGGGCTTAATGAGGCCAAATATTGCCTGACAGGAGCCGCACCAACACCAACCGCATTAATGCAGTGGTTTCAAAAACTAGACGTTCAGATTCAGGAAGTATACGGCATGACGGAAAATTGTGCATATTCACATTATACACGAAAAGAGAAAATTCGACACGGTTCTACAGGTCAGCCGATGCCAAAAGTGGATGTTAAAATTAGCGAAAAAGGCGAAATTTTGGTGAAAAGTGTAGCCAGTATGCAGGGCTATTACAAACAGCCTGAATTGACGGAAAAAGTGTTTGAAGATGGTTATCTTTGCACAGGCGATCAAGGGGAAATAGATGATGGTGGATTTTTGAGAATTACAGGTCGTGTAAAAGATATTTTTAAAACAGAAAAAGGAAAATATGTTGCACCAAGTCCAATTGAGATGAAACTAGCAAAAAATAACCATATTGAGCAGGTTTGTGTAGTTGGAACAGGTTTACCACAGCCGATTGCATTGGTTGTGCTTTCTGAAGGTGGGCAGGAATGTGATAAAGACGAGGTTGCAGATAGTCTATCAGAATCCATTAAAAACATCAACCCTCAATTAGATAAGCATGAACGCCTGAAAAAAGTGGTTGTATTAAAAGAGGATTGGACGGTAGAGAACAATTTATTGACTCCAACGCTTAAAATCAAACGCAATCCGATTGAGAAAAAATATGGTAAAGAATACGAAAATTGGTACGAAACTGCCGATACCGTTGTTTGGGAAGGGTAGAAACGTATTGATTTTTTGAAAAAAATATTGGTATATGGTAGAAACAATTCATGTAAAGACAATTCATGAATTGTCTCTACCAACAACCATATAAAATAACCTAAAAAATGAAATATCTACTACTACTAATTCCATTGTCATTGCTTTTATTGACCGCGAGCTGTGGTAATGAAAATAAAACAAAAACTCAGGCAGCGGCAACAGTAAATAAAAAGACAAAAACAACGAACAGCACTACTACTACAACGGCTGATTTTATTGAATATGAAGGCTTTCGTTTTGAAAATAAACCTTTTGAAACAGGGGATAACTATCGGCTACATCGCTGTTTGGAGAAACCGAATCTTTCGTATAAATTTTTCTTTTACCCTGAATACAATAAGCGTAAATTAGGGCATGGCTTGGTGTTGAATGGCAATCCTGAAGGCAAATGGGAATGGTGGCATCCTGATACTGGTTCTCCAAAACGACAAGAGGAGACCTATAAAGATGGCAAAAAGAATGGCATAATGACCAAATGGTATTACAATGGTAACAAACAATCGGAAGAGCCTTATGTAAATGATGTGAAGCAAGGAAAGGCAACTATTTGGAAAGAAAATGGTGAAATTGATGGTTATGTCTGGTGGAAAAATGATGAACGTGACCGTTATGAAAAAGTAACCTATTGAATACTTAGACATGAGACATGAGATAATTAACGCACTATTGATAATTTATGACAAATCCAATAGCTGTTTAATTTTGGCTAGTTACTTAAATTTGCGATTTGTAGATTCGTAATTGATAATTCGTAATTCGTAATTCGTAATTGAACTCTAAGAGGTCTATGAACAAACGCTTTTTCTTGGAAATTGCTTACAAAGGAACACAGTATTGTGGTTGGCAAGTGCAACCCAATCAGGTGACGGTGCAGCAAAAGGTGAACGAAGCCTTGAGCACCATTCTCAACGAGCCGATTATGTGTTTAGGTTGTGGGCGCACCGATTCAGGGGTTCACGCCAGCCAATTCTTTCTACACTTCGCCCCAACAAAGCCAATTCCTGAGAAATTTGTCTTTCGCCTTAATAAATTTTTACCCAATGATATTGCTGTTAAACGCCTGATAACCAATGTCCCCGAAGATGCACATGCCCGTTTTGATGCCACTTACCGAGCCTATGACTATTACGCTCATTTTAATAAAAATCCCTTCCTGTACGAATCCAGTTTTTTCTTCCCTTGGCTGCCCCTAGATTTGGAGAGTATGAACACTGCTGCAAAACTGTTGTTAGAATATGAGGATTTTCGCATGTTTTGTAAAAGCGGACATAGTTCTAAAACAACGCTCTGTCAAATTTTTAAAACAGAATTAATCGTAGACAATGCGGCGGGAACGCTACATTTTCACATTGCAGCCAACCGTTTTTTGCGCGGAATGGTTCGCCGAGTAATGGGTGCACTCCTGATGATGGGTAAGGGTAAGATTCCTTTAGAAGAATTCAAGGACGTGATGGATAATAAGAAAAAGAAATTTGAAAAAATGAATATTTCTGTTCCACCACAAGGTTTATATCTGTCCGAAGTGCGCTATCCTTATATTTTAGATGGCGGAGGAGGGATGAAAAAAGGAATTTGATTGTCTATTTAATATATGATTATTTTTAAATTATTAATGGGTGATATTTTTATGTATGGTATGTAGTTGAAATAGTAAAAAACTTTAAAACTTTGTAACTTTTCAACCTTACAAATTCCAAGAATCTTATATCTCAATTTATTTTTTAATTACTAAAAAAAGCTTTTGAGTCAACCACAACAAACAACCACAGGAAACATCGTAGATTGGGTGTTGTTCAAACGTGTACTGCGTTTGGCGATTCCTTTTAAAAAGACCTTTGTTATAGCAAGTCTATTAGCTATTGTGTTAGCAGTATTAGGACCCTTGCGTCCTTATATCATTCAGCTTACCATAGACAATCATATTTTGCAAAATGATGGCGATGGTTTATTACGGATGAGCATAATCTTGATAGGCTTATTAATGCTCACGGGAATTTGTCGTTATTATTTTACTTTTCTCACCAATTGGCTAGGGCAATCTGTAATCAAAAACCTGCGTGTTACGGTATTTGATCACATTTTGCGCTTTCGACTTCGCTATTTTGATACAACCGCCATCGGTACGGCAACAACTCGCGCCATTAGCGATGTGGAAACCATTAATAATATTTTTTCACAAGGATTAATTACCATCGTTGCCGATCTATTGACGATTTTTATGATTCTTGGCATTATGTTCTACACAGACTGGAAGCTGAGTTTGGTCTGTTTGGCACCTTTCCCATTGATTATTTACAGCACTTACGTATTTAAAGAAAAAGTAAAGTCTGCTTTTCAGGTAGTGCGAACACAAGTTGCTCGACTGAATGCTTTTTTGCAAGAACACATTACAGGCATGGGAGTAGTGCAGATTTTTGGTGCTGAGGGACAGGAAATGAGAAAGTTTGAAAAAATCAATGCAGAACATAAACAAGCACATATTCGCTCTATTTGGTATTATTCTATATTTTTCCCAACAGTAGAAATTATTTTAGCAATGGCAATGGGTTTGTTGGTTTGGTTTGGTTCTAATCTCGTTATTGATCAGCAGACAAGTTTGGGGGTATTGATTGCATTTATTTTGTACCTCAATATGTTGTTTCGCCCTTTACGGATGTTGGCCGACAAATTCAATACCTTGCAAATGGGTTTAGTAGCCTCTGAGCGAGTGTTTACCCTGCTTGATCGGGCTAAGGAGCGCATTAGTACAGAAGGCACATTAACAGCGCAAAATATGAAGGGAGAAATCGAATTCGACAAGGTGTGCTTTGCTTACAATGAAGTGGATTTTGTGATTAAAGATGTATCCTTTCACTTGGATGCTGGCAAAACTTTGGCGATTGTTGGCGCAACTGGAGCTGGTAAATCTTCGATCATCAATATTTTAAATCGCTTTTATGAAATTCAAAAAGGCAGTATTAAAATTGATGGAATTGATGTAAAAGATTATGATTTGCAATCACTACGCTCCAATATTGGCTTGGTTTTGCAAGATGTATTTTTATTTTCTGGCTCTATTTATGACAATATTACCCTCCGAAACCGCAATATTTCAAAGGAACAAGTGGTAGAAGCAGCAAAAATTGTTGGCGCACACGACTTTATTATGCGTTTGCCAAATCAATATGATTACAATGTAATGGAGCGCGGTGCAATGCTTTCACTTGGGCAGCGACAATTGATTTCTTTTATCCGAACTGTTGTTTTTAATCCAAAAATTTTAATACTGGATGAGGCAACTTCTTCAATTGATACAGAAACGGAATTGTTGATACAGTCTGCTGTAGAAACGCTGGTTAAAGACCGAACTTCTATCGTTATCGCACACCGTTTGTCTACCATACAACATGCTCATCAAATTATGGTGTTAGACAAAGGGCGCATCATCGAAATGGGAACACATAACGAACTATTAGAATTGGGAGGACAGTATAAAAAACTGCACGATACGCAGTTTATTGGTGAAAAAGTTTCGTAAGTACCTAGACATGAGACTTGAGATAATTAACTTTAACTTATTATTAATAGTTTACAGCAAATTCAAATGCCATTTAATTTTGTCTAACTACTTAGAACTGCAAAATTTTACATCTTTAAACATCAAATGACGATGATGATGAAAACAAATGATGTTATTGAACAAATAAAAAAAGGTCAATCAGTTGAAAATATCACTATAACAGACCTTAAAGAAACCAGATTGAGTTTTCGAGATGCGGTTTTATTAATTGAGCATGGATTTTTGGTTCCTTCTGAAAATATTATTTATAGAGATGCAGATATTGCCTATGATGCTGATTTTGACGAAGTAGAATGGAAAGGAAAATATCAAAACTTACAGGAATATCTGATGAAAGAGGGAGTTATTAACAAAAATAAAGAATAGGAATTAAAAAAAGTGGAGTTAGTTGAGGGTGAAATTAGAAAAGAGCGAATTAGTTCAAGAGAAGTCAATTAAACCTATAAAAGTAGAAATAGTGATTGAAGATGAGAAAGTACGAAATTGGTTACAAAAAAATACTTCTAAAATTCAAACACTGATAAATAAACTGATAGTAGATTTATATTATACAGACCAGATTTTACATTCAGATTAAACTTTTTGAAATAGTGTGCTTTGAAATAAGAATTTAATATGAAACAACAAAAAAACCTTCCTCTACTCATCAAAAGTAGTGGAAGGTTTTTTTAAAAAAATGGTAATAATTTACTTATAAAATCTCAAGTCTCAAATCTCCCATCTAACTAAAACGCCTTCAAGGTTTTACTAATAATATCAATACAATCACATAGTTGCGCCTCTGTCATGATGAGGGGAGGAGCGAAGCGAATTTTATTGCCGTGTGTTGGTTTGGCGAGCAAGCCATTATCGCGCAATTTCAGGCAAATATTCCACGCAAGCGGCGAGTTTTCATCACAATCAATGTCAATCGCATTCAACAAGCCTTTTCCACGCACTTCGCAAACCAAAGGCGATTTAATTGCCCGTAGTTCATCCCTTAGAATATGCCCTAGACGCTCGGCATTATCGGCTAATTTTTCTTCTACTATCACCTCCAAAGCAGCCATCGCCACTTTACAAGCCAATGGATTACCGCCAAAAGTAGAACCATGCTCTCCCGGTTTGATGGTCAGCATCACCTCATCATCTGCCAGTGCCGCCGAGACAGGAAATACACCACCTGAAAGAGCTTTTCCCAAAATCAAAATATCGGGTTTAATGCCCTCATGATCACAGCAAAGCATCTTGCCTGTGCGCGCCAAACCTGTTTGCACTTCATCCGCAATAAACAGCACATTGGCAGCTTTACACAAGTCATATGCTTTTTTCAAATAACCATCATCGGGAACAATAACACCCGCCTCACCCTGAATGGGTTCCACCATAAAACCTGCTACATGTGGGTCTTGTAGAGCTTCCTCAAGAGCTGCTAAATTATTATATGGAATTACAATATAGCCCGGCATATACGGTCCAAAACCTTTGTAACTCGAAGGATCGGAGGATGAGGAAATTGCTGCTAGGGTGCGTCCCCAGAAATTGCCTGTTACAAAGATGATTTTCGCCTCATTGCGCGGTACGCCTTTCACAGTATATGCCCATTTTCGACATAATTTCAAAGCTGTTTCACCGCCTTCAACGCCTGTATTCATGGGTAAAACCTTGTCGTAACCCAGTAAATTAGTGATGTACTGCTCGTATTCGCCAAGTACGTTATTGTAAAAAGCGCGAGAGGTAAGCGTTAAAGTATTGGCTTGCTCTTGCAGGGCTTTTACAATTTTAGGGTGGCAATGTCCTTGATTAACAGCCGAATAAGCTGACAAAAAATCATAATATTGTTTGCCTTCTACATCCCATACTAATGCCCCTTCGCCTCTTTCTAAAACAACTGGTAGCGGATGATAATTGTGCGCGCCATACTTATCTTCCAACTCCATGTAATGCTGAGAATTTAATACCGCTTGCATGACTGTTTGTTTTGGTTAATGAATAGTTAGATGTAAGATAGGAGATATAAGATTTAAGATAATTAATTTACCGCACTTGTTTAAGTAATTCTACAATAAGTGCTATCTCACATCTTATGTCTAAATACAAAAATAGCTAAAATTAACTGATAGTGCAATTATCGTGGATTCGTTGAAAATAATTAAGCAATTTTCCTTTTTCCATTTTCAACTTTCCATTTTGAAAATTCTTACTCTCCCATCACACGCCCTACTAAGGCTTGTACGGGATCGTGATGTTTTAAAACAATAACGGTTTTTCCTGCTTTTGTTGCAATATCTTCAGGAATACTGCCAAATAAAATTTGTTGATAGGCACTTTCGCGAGTAGCTCCCACCATAATGGCATCATACTGTTCGCCTTCCTTGATGATTCCATCTGCAATAGAATCGCTTAAAATCAATTTGCTCTGAACTTTTAGGGCTTCATTTTTAGATACGCGTTCTACCGCTTTTTGTAAACGATTTTCCACATCTTTTTTACCAGATACACTAGCATTAGGCAAAGCAACACTACAAAGAGTTAAAGAACCAGCTAATCCGCCCATAATATCCGCGCCATACTGCTCGGCTGCTTTAGCGTGAACACCACCTGCCGTTGGTAAAAGTAATTTTTGAATCGGCGCATCACCCACAAATTTAACCAACATCACATCAGAACGAGCATGAGTAACTACAGCATCTGCAATTTCTCCAAAAATCTTTTCTCGTGTAGAGGTATAGCCTTTCCAGCCAAGTAAAATCAAATCACAATTTCGCTCTCTGGCAGCTTCCAAAATGGCTTTAGCCGCATGATGTCCCACGCGAATAACAGACGATAAAGGAACGCCGTATTTTTCTGCTGCTTGATGCGCTAATTCTAAAGTTTTGTGCTCATCTTCCAAATCATTTGCCGCATAACTCAATGGCATTTGCTCAGGAACAACCGCTACCCGAATCGCAAAAATTTCGCCGTCTCTTTCCTTAGCAACAGCTGCTGCCAATTTAATCAATTGGTCTACCGTAGCAGGGTTGGATATAGGCACTAATATTTTAAATGGTTTTTCATTTTCCTTAACCGCATAGCGTCCTGCTGCAATTTTAGAGGATGTACCGGGTAATGCTTCTGATTCTGATTGTGTGCCTTTCCATGCAAAAAAGCCAACCATCCCTGCTGCTAAGGCTCCTAATGCCATCAATAAAGGTTTAGGGTGTTGGAAAATTTGCGCTACTAAATATAAATTGGCTAAAATTCCGATAATTGGTAAAAGTGGTACTAAGGGCACTTTAAATGGACGTTCAATATCGGGGAATTTTTTGCGGTGAATAATTAAGGCAGCATTTACCAAAATTAACACCAATAATAAAACAGTATTGGCAAAATACGATAAATCTTCAAGCGGCAGAATAACAGAAAAAATCAATATTGCTACGCCTACCACGATAACTGACACCATCGGTGTGCGCGTTTTAGGGTTGACAGAGCCTATTTTTTTGGGTAAATGCCCTAATTGGCTCATCGCTAAAGCCACGCGCGAACCTGCCATGATGGAGGCATTAGAAGCCGATACCATCGAAAAAATCGCGCCTGCAATGATGACATAACCGCCGACCCAGCCCAAGAATTGCTTGGCTGCTTCGCCCATAGAGGCTTCGGTATATTCGGTAATATTGGCAAATAAAACCACCAATACCACAAATGTATAAAGAACCGTTACCAGACCCATAGAAATAAAAATAGCCAGTGGAATGTTTTTTACGGGGTCTTTTACCTCGCCTGCGGAGGCTGCGATAGCCGAAAAGCCAAAGAAGGTAATGAAAACCATTGCTGCTGTGCCACCAATAGCGACTACATCAGTACTAAATTTATTCATAACTTCCACAGGATCAACATGGCTGAGACCACCAGCAATAAACCAGATCAGTAAGGCAACTTTAGCTGCGGTGACTACTATCTGAAATTTACCGCTTTCTTCTGTCCCCTTTATATTTAACAGGGTTAGTAAGCCCAATATGACAATTCCCGATAGTGCTTCTATGGGACTATGCCAAATAAATTCGTTGAAATAACTAGATAAACTAGCAATGTAAAATGCACAGGAAGAAGTATAGCCCAAAAATAAAGCCCAACCGACAAAATAAGCAAGTGGGGCAGGGTAGGTTTTGCGTGCATACAAATAGCCTTCGCCAGAGCGAGGGTAAATAGAGACAAATTCACAGTAGGTCAATGCGGTAAAGGTTGCAACAATGGCTGCCAATAAAAAGGAAACGATGGCTGCCGAGCCAACATTGCGAATTGCTAAACCTGAAAGCGTAAAGATACCCGCCGCAATCATCGTTCCGATGCCGATAGCCAGTGCAGTAGTCAGTCCCAGATCGCGACTCAGTTCAGTATGTGTGCCTACATTGTGCTGCTGTTGTTGTTCCATATGGTTCGAGGATTTAATGTTATTTGGAGTTTGGAAGGTTGCAAAGTTGTAAGGTTTTTATTTTTTTAATAAGTAACTAGACAAAATTAAACAACCATTAAATTTATTATAAATTATTAATAGTGAGTTAACTATCTCAAGTCTTGTGTCTTAAATCTTATGTCTAAGTACTTAATTTTTTAAAACAACATCTACTTATTTTCTTAATCAAAAATATACAAAATTTAGTTAGATTATTGTTTTTTAATGAATTGAATAATTAGGCTAAAAGCCAACTTAGCTCCAAACTCTAAAATGTTATAGTCTGTCTATCAAAAGTGTTGTTTTTTTAAAAAATGGATAAACTTGCCTACAGGAAAAAAGTAGAAAAAGACTATTCATTTGTTAATAAAACAAGAATGATTTATTGTTTTTTTATTTAGGTTTTTTGAAAAAATATTT
>JAHDHV010000058.1:15726-21377 GCA_020631155.1 Bacteroidota bacterium
AATAAAACAAGAATGATTTATTGTTTTTTTATTTAGGTTTTTTGAAAAAATATTTACTTGTGTGTAAAATAATATTTAATGAATTTTTAGAAATATATTGAATAAGCTATTATCATAGAAATGTCTAAATTTAGGAAAAAAAGCCCAACTTTTACGAACAAAGTAGGGGAATTTCATAGAAATTTTTGAAAATGCGAAGGTAAGCAAACTTTCGATATTTTTAGATATATCTATTTATATTTTAGAAATCAGTCATTAGAAATTAGCTTTGAGGTTTATTTTATTAACAACTGTAGATTAAAGGCAAAAAGAGGGGTAGAATGTGTGAAAAAAAGTATTTTTGTCCATACAGGTAAACCGGTATGTTTTAAATACTGTATTTTTTAACCAAACAATTTGTAGCGACAGTTCGTTGATTCGTGATTCGTATTTGTGATTTTTTTGATAGTTGATTTCTTTTTGAATGTTTGACATATGCATATGGTCAAACATAATAATAGCATTGTTTGTTATAAGTGTTTGGTAGTCATTGATTTATCTTTGTTAAAGAAGTCAAAAAAGTGATTTATTATTTCCACATTACCAGTTTTTGATTTCTAACAGTTAGATATCTAAAAGCTTAAAAAGCCAAAATCCAAAAATCTAAACTCATCACTTTCAAATACAATATTATTTTTAATAAAAAAGTTCATTTTTTAAAACAAAAAAAACAATCATGAAAAAAGCATTACTATTGCTATTTTTTTTATTGTGTATTGGTTTGAATAATAAATTATTATTTGCCCAAAATAACAGTAAAGTATTAAGCGCAGAAGAAAAAGAATTAGTAGAGCAACTCCAGAAACTAGAAGTGGATAAATGGGAGATATTACAAGAAAAAGGCTTGTTAAAACCTACTGTCTTGAACCATTCTCGAAAATTAGGTGATCTAATCGAAAAGCCTTTTGCCGAAGAATTAGCCCCTTTCTATCATGGGGTAGCTTCTGGCGATCCGCGCAGCGATAAAGTTATCATTTGGACAAGGGTAACCCCCGAAGAAGAAGCCCCAATTACCGTAAAATGGTATATGGCTACAGACTTGGAAATGACCGATATTGTACAGTCGGGAGAAGTAGAAACCAATGCTGATAGAGACTATACGGTAAAAATAGATGTACAAAACTTAGAAGCAGGTACTTACTATTATTATTCCTTTACAGCTTTAGGCGCAAATTCCCTAGTTGGACGTACCAAAACTGCCCCAACAGGCGATGTAGAACATATGCGCTTTGGGGTTGTATCTTGCAGTCATTACCAACAGGGCTATTTCAATGCCTATGGCCGACTTGCCGAACACAACGATTTAGAAGCCGTTTTCCACTTAGGCGACTACATCTATGAATATGGCGTAGATTCTGACTTTTTACCAGACGAAGGCGCACGTCCACATGAACCTGCCAATGAAATTTTAACCGTTGCCGACTATCGAATCCGACATGGTTTGTACAAATTAGACCCCGACTTGCGCCGTCTACACCAAATGTACCCTTTCATCACCATTTGGGACGACCACGAAACAGCTAACGATGCTTGGACAGGAGGCGCGCAAAATCATGACCCTGCTACCGAAGGCGAGTGGGAAGACCGCAAAGCCAACGGCAAACAAGTATACTTTGAATGGATGCCGATTCGAGACGCAGAAGGCGATAATCCACAGCGCATTTACCGAAATATTCGCTACGGTGATTTGGTCGAATTTATGATGTTGGATACGCGTTTGGAAGGGCGAGAGGAGCAAAGTTTGGAAGAAAGCGTTTTTACAAATCCTGATAGAACACTACTTGGTCAAGAGCAGTTGGATTGGCTATTGAATGGCTTGTCTAACTCCACAGCGCAATGGAAAGTGCTTGGTAATCAGGTAGTTATGTCAAATTTGGATTTGCTAGGAATCATCACTAATGAAGATGGTTGGGATGGTTATCCTGTGGAAAGAGATAAGATCATCAATCACATCAAAGAGAATGACATCAATAATATGGTAGTGATTACAGGTGATTTCCACTTGGGTTTAGCACTAGATGTTCATGCAACGCCTAAAGTTCCTTACGATGCAGCTACAGGAGAGGGCTACGATCCAGCAACAGGCGATGGAGCGAATTTAGTGGAATTTGTCGTCCATAGTGTGACAACTGCCAATTTGGACGATGCTGATTTTTTGCCAAATTTAGATACTGCATTGATTCATCAGTTAGCATTGACCTCGAATCCACATGGTAAATTTGTGAACTCCGCCGATCATGGGTATTACATTCTGGATATTAACAAAGAACAAACACAAGCAGATTACTATTTAATAGAAACCAAACTAGAGCCGAATACGAATCAACGATCTGGGGAGTCTTGGTATACTGAAAATAATAATAGTTTTTTGAAGCGCGCGCCTGTTGCCATTCCAAGCATTACTGAAGGGCTTCCTGAACCGCCACCCATTGACCCATTGGAGGATGTAGTTGGTGTGAAGGATGTGAAAAATGAGGCGAATCTCAGTAGTCTGGTCATTTTGGGCAACTATCCCAACCCATTTTCCAATACTACAGAAATTAATTACGCTCTTTCCAAGCCCCAACATGTCACTGTTACGCTACATGATGTTACAGGCAAGCAATTGTTAACCCTATCCGATCAAAAGCAAACAGTCGGTAATTACAGCCTTCGCATTGGCTCCAAGCAATTGCCCAATGGTGTATATGTGTATCGTTTTACAACAGAGGAAGGTTCGATTAGTCGGAAAGTTATTTTGCAGAAATAATTAGAGTTATATAAGAATAAAATTTTGTATTTTTTGTAAAATGAATTTGTAAAAAAGGTCATTTGGCTGTTTTTTTCTTTTGGGGAAAATGGTGGGATGATCTTTTTTAGATTTTAGTCAAATAAATATTCAAAAGTAATTGCTATAGAACGCATCAACATAGTATAGGGAGAGTGACGACTAACAATTTTCTTGATGGTTTTTTCGGCTTTTTGTTGAGCAACTGAATCACTATCACGATCAGCTATATAGTAGGCTAACATTGCATTAGTTAGTGTAATGGCTTTATTTTGTATGTTGAGACGTAGTTGAGCTGTTTTTTTAATAGATTTTTCATCATGGCCATTATGAATTTTTTCCAATAAATCACAAGTATTTTGAATGGTTTGAAGTGCAACAGGTGGATTCTCAATATCAATATTTGCGACATAAAAGTGTGGTTCATCATATATATCAGAGAGCTCGTAAATGATCAATGTTTCAACATCATGTTCAGGGTTACATGGGTCAAGAATATCCTCAAATAAGGCAGACTTATATTGATTACAGTTACTGCAAGCTAAGTATAAGTTACTCCAGTTATATTTAAGTTTTTCGTCTCCTTTATGTGGTTTAAAGTGTTCAACATCAAAGTTTACAGAGGCTTCTTTTTTTGTTTCACACAAATAACATTTATTAGAAAAAACTATCTCTAAAGCATCATACACTTTTGGAATACGGTAGTTTTTTTTAATTTCTGGCGTATTTGCTTTATCTCTATTAACATTAATCATGGGTTCTTAATTGCTTTTTTTGCTGCTATAAAGGATAATAGTGTTAGTGTTAAGTTTTGGTACTCGAAAAAGTGTTTTCTAGGTAAATAGACAAAATTAAATGACTCCTGATTTTTATAAAACACTAAAAAAGAGTTAGTTGAATAAGTGCTTTATATTTATGTGATTATCTATTTCTAGGCACTTTGTTGGGAATCCCTCTTTTTTCTCTTTCAAATTCTAATAAGATTATTGAAGCAAGAGGTGAGGACATACGACTCAGTTCATTGCCAATTGCTTTTAATTCCGCCTGTTCTTCTTCATTACGTAGTTGATTCTTTAACAACTCTTTAGCACGTTTCAGCCTATTGGTTACATAAAGTGAATATTCTGTAATGCCAAAATATTGTTCCATAACAACATTGTAAGGAATTCCCATTAAATTATGATCTATACTCATATGCTCAAGCAAATCGTAAATCGTTGGGTTGGGGATGCTGGCGAGAACGATAGGCGAGTGGGTTGCGATGATAAATTGCAGATTGGGAAATAGTTTGGTCAGGGTAGGCAGTACTTTTTCTTGTAGGGATGGGTGTAAATGATTGGCAATTTCATCAATCACAACAATACCGCTTGGCGATACTTCATTGGGGAAATCTACTCTATGGGCTTCAATTTGTAGGAAAATTTCTGCGATAATGCGTAAAATGGCATTGTGTCCATGTGATAATTGGTGAAAATCGAAACTACGACCATCAGGCAATTCAAAACGGAAGGTGCCCCTCCTAAAACTGTGTTTTAATTTTAAATCAGGCAATTCAAAAAGGTATTGGAAAGTTTTTTCTAGTTGATCAAGGCGTTGTTTTAGTTTTTCTGCTATTTCTGTCTCACCATCAGAAATGGAATAGGCATGTTCTTTTTTTAAATTAAGTAAAAATTGTAAAAAGTAGGGAGCTAAAGAGATTTTAGGAATTGGAAGTTTAGTTTTTTGGATTGTTTCAATTTCTTTTTCTAGTGTTGCTATTTTCTGTTCATATTCTGTAATCTTAATTTTAGCATTTTCAATTTGAATAGCCTTTTTTGAACTTTTTATAGTGTTTTCATATATGCTTGAATTTGTTTTGTGGGCAATTATGTTGTTTTTAATGCTTTTTATTTTTTTATTGATTAAATTTTTATTTTGATTGAAATTATTTTCCTCTTCAAATAATTTCTTAAAATCTATTGCTTCAGGACTCTTAACAGGTGGATGAATAGAAGTATATTGTACTGTTGGCAAATAGATATACAACAACTTTTCCTGTTGATTATCAGGCATTTCTAAAAAATTAACCTCTACTTTTGGTTGATCAAAGGTATTTTTTTCTTTAAAATCAGTTTCCTGCTCTGTTTTTTCTAAATTATAATATTGAGGAGGAGATGGCAGACCATTTTTTGCCAAAAACAATTCTTCATTTAAAGCCTGTAGAAGAACCGTTTTTCCAGTACCATTTTTTCCAGTAATAATTAAATGTCTAAATTTTTCTCCTTCTTTTGGGGAGAAATCAATTTCAAAATGTTGGTCAACGTAATTGTTGTAGACGTAGATGGATGTTAAGTAGGTGTTCATATTTTTGGCAAATTTTGAGCGTCAAATATACAAAATAAGGTAGAAAAATATTGAGATTTTTTTAAAAAATAATAAAAAAAAATCTTATTTCCAAGCGAATTATTTTCGCCGTTTTTAGGTGGAAATTTATTAACAAATTTTAACGCTTTTTCTTATAAAAAATAATTGATTTCGGGATTAAGTGCCAAGCACTATTTAATTGTGCATAATTTTGTGCTAAAGTATTAGAAATGAGTAGTTTAGTCTTTTACTATTGTAACATTAATTTTGTCTAGGTACTTATGTTTCAAATACCGAGTTTTTCTACCAAACAGTTTGGGCTTACTTTGACAGTTCGTGGATTCGTGATTAGTAGAACAGTGATTCGGGCAAATTGATTGATAGCAATTATTTTTAAGTGAGTTGTGTAACGACAGCTTTAGTTGTTAAAGTTCTTATAAATATTTAATTCAAAAGGGTACACAAATTAACGAAGCAGTTTCTTTGGGTGTTGACTTGCTTT
>JAHDHV010000558.1 GCA_020631155.1 Bacteroidota bacterium
AACTTCAAAACAGTCATTATTGATGAAAAACCTATTTGCCCTTATATTTTGGTTATTAATTGTATGCTTTTCTTTGCTTTTGACGACCCATTTTGCCTATGCGACCCATAATCGAGCAGGCGAAATTACTTACCGCACTGCTCCCCTTGAGGGGCAACCCTACCGCTATGAGTTTACCGTAGTGACTTACACCAAAACAGGCGGCACCAGCGAAAATGCGGATCGCGATTCTTTGGAGGTTTCTTTTGGCGATGGTGCTTTTGAGATGGCTCCAAGGGTAAATGGTCCCATCATCAACGGCAATCATAAAGGAGAGCGCATTGAAGATTCTAATATCAAAAAAAATATTTACGAAATCGCTCATACCTATCCTGGCCCTTTCAACTACAAGGTGTCTATGCAAGACCCCAATCGTATTGACGATATTGTTAATATTGCCTTTGGGGAGTCGGTGAACACGCCTTTTTACCTTGAAAGCAACATTACCTATGCCGATCCGCAGTTTTTTGGCTTCAATACCTCCCCTATTTTGCTAAAACCGCCAATTGAGGATGCCAATGTTGGCGAGCGTTTTGTCCACAATCCCAATGCCTTTGATGCCGATGGCGACAGTCTGTATTTTGAGCTGACCGTTCCCAAAGCAAGCATCACTGAGGATGTGCCTTTGTATCAATTTCCCGATGAAAAAATACCAGGGCCAGAGAATCAAATTACCTTAAATCCATTTACGGGCGAGTTTGTTTGGGATGCACCGCAGTCGCTGCCCAATTCTAATGCGCCTTATATTTACAATGTGGCTTTTTTAATTCGAGAATTTAGAAATGGTATTGAAATAGGAAATATGGTGCGCGATATGCAAATTATTGTATATGAAACGGAAAATAAAGCTCCCGAAATTGAAGCGATTCGCGATACTTGCGTTATTATTGGCGATACTTTTGTGCTAGAAATAGAGGCTAATGATCCCGATGAAAATCAAACTTTAACATTAAGTGCATCGGGTGGGCCATTTGAAACCGAAAGTTCACCTGCCGAATTTATCAGCACGCCTTCCCCTAGTCCTGCTACGGGTACATTGACGTGGGAAACGAATTGCGATCACATTTACAGCGAAGAATATACCATCGTAATTAAGGCAGAAGATAATTTTGACCAAACAAATCAAGGGGGCGCATTGGCGGATTTGGAAACTTGGCAATTAACGCTCGTTCCGCCGCCGCCAAGTGAGCTACAGGCAGAAATTGAGGAAAATGCGATAGTATTGACTTGGAATAGCACTACGCCCTATATTTGCCAAAGTAGCCCCAAATTTCGAGGCTTTTCGGTATGGCGCAGTACGGGTTGCGATTCGCTGCCCCTCGACACCTGCCGCACTGGTTTGGCTGGCACTTCTTATCGCAAGCTCGCCGACCGCCTCACCGAAACGACCTATACCGATGAAACCGCCGTCAAAGGGCCGACCTATTCCTACCGCATTGTCGCCGAATTTGCCGATGCATTTACCACTTCCAACCCTCCTACTCCATTAAACGAAATTTCTAGCCTTGCTTCCGTCAATGCCTGTATCAGTATGCCAACCGATGCGCCGCTGATGACGAATGTAAGCATTGAGGCAACACAAACAAGCAATGGGGAAATTTATGTGGCATGGACAAAACCGAATCCCGATGTATTAGATACCATCGTTAATCCGCCGCCTTATCGTTATGAGTTGTATCGCTCGGAGGGTTTTACGGGGGCAAGTGAGTTGCTCAATACCTGGACTTATGATGCTTTTTATTTGGCAAATGATACCACTTATACGGATAATGAGGGGATTTTGAATACCCAAAACAATGCCTACAATTATAAGGTACAGCTTTTTTCTAATAATGCTTATGTTGATGAATCGGCAACGGCTTCTTCGGTTTTTTTAAGCATTTCCCCCGGCGACAATCAATTGCAATTGAGTTGGCAGCATGAATTGTCGTGGCTCAATTATGAATACCATATTTATCGGGAAAATGCTACGCAAGGCTTCGATTCCATTGGCACGACCGATGCGCGAACATATGTAGACCGCAATTTGCAAAATGGGCAAAGCTACTGCTATCAAATCAAAGCATTGGGTACTTACGACAATCCTGACTTGCCCTCACCTTTGATTAATTTCTCCCAAACCGCCTGCGCTTCGCCAATAGACACCATTCCGCCCTGCCCGCCCGTTTTAGAGGTGACCAACGCCTGTAATTCGGAATTGGGGGGAGATAGCGATGAATTGGTGAATTTTCTAACTTGGGAAAGCTCCTGCCCCGATGATGTGGTGACCTATCAAATTTATTACTCCGAACCTTTGGACACTAGCTTGAGCTTGCTGGACATTACCACTTTTCTCAGCTATCAACATAATTTACAAACAACTCTGGCAGGCTGTTATGCGGTGTCGGCGGTAGATTCTTTTGCCAATGAAAGTGCTTTGAGCAATTTAGTTTGTGTGGAAAATTGTTTGGAATACGAATTGCCCAATGCATTCACCCCCAATGGCGACCAATTTAACGATGTATATGTGCCGCGCAAATCTCGTTTTGTTACGCAAGTACGTTTTAAGGTATTCAATCGCTGGGGCGAGGTGATTTTTGAAACCGAAGACCCTGCCATCAATTGGACGGGCACCAACAAAAGCGGTCAAGAGCTACCCGAAGGCGTTTATTTTTATGCCTGTGAAGTGTTTGAAGAAACCAGTGAAGGCGTAGAATTATTGGGCAAAGAACTAAGCGGCTATGTGCATTTGATTCGAGGACAGTGATGCTGTGGTTGGAAGGTTTTCAAAGTTAAAAAGTTGGAAGGTTTTATTTTTTATATATACATAATAGGCTGCCCCCTCTGTTTCGCAAAAAACGCTGTAAAGTGATTATATGAATCAAGTAAAAGAGTTGTAGAGACAGTACACGTAACATCTCAGAGTAGAAGCAAGCGTTTTTGCTCCATCATTGGGATCGGGCTGTCCGTTGCAATTCGCCTTTGCCAAAACGCTGTTCACTCTAAACCTCGTTTGTAGCGGTCGTATTGCAATACAACCCTACTGTTCCGCCCTCGCTTGACGTAGCGACAAGGCATGTCTTGTCGCTACTAACGTTTGGCTTTGCCTCATTTCCACTCACATCCCTCATCCAAGCCAACAGCTAAACGAATCCACTGTTCAACAAAAAAAAATTACGTTTATATTTGGATAATTAAGCGAATAAAATTACCTTTGTAAAAACAGGCACAACACATATAGAAATAAATCAACTGGCAAAAATAGTTGATGCAGAGACGTAAAATTTTACGTCTCAACATGACAAAACTCTTATAGCATTTTGTTATTCAGGGAGTTATAAAAAAGAAGGGTCAGAGCCATAGTCTACAGGAAAGAAGATTGCTAATTGGTGGCTGATACGGATTTGCCGTAGAGACGTAAAATT
>JAHDHV010000559.1 GCA_020631155.1 Bacteroidota bacterium
GGTTTAGTTTCCTTTTCCTTAATCTTTTTTCATGAAAAAAGCAAATTTTTTTTTCCACTTACGAAAAAAATTAATAAGTAATTTTTCTGTCAAAAAGAAAATTCTATTAAACAATCGCAATTTTTGTACCTAAATTATATTAATGAATGGTTTATGAATGTAAAATTTGTTTAAGATAGCTGATTTGACAGTATGTTTCATTATCATCCTAACACTTTGCCTTTAAAATTGATATTTAGCTATTTAGACTTTTGGATTTTTAGCTATGGATATAATATAATACTTTGAATTTTAAATATCTGTAAATATGCAACGCGGCTAAAGCCTTCGTTACAGAACTTATTCAAAAAGAAACTAAAAAGTGCTAAAATACGAATCACTAATCTACGAGTTGTTAAAATAGCTACAAACTGTTTGGTGGAAAAGTACAGTATTTTAAATATGCCATATTTTTTAAGATATTCTTGGGTTTGCATTGAATTTTAAATTAAGCAATAGCCATTAAGAAACGAATGAAATGACAATTATATTTTGGTGAAATAGAAGGAAATGTAGGCGTTTTTTTAGGCAAGGTATGGTGAGTGAAAATAATATGATTGTTTTTTAGTTTTTTTGAGGGAATTTGTTTTGAGATGTTAAGATTGTTAGTTATTTTTGGGGTTTGAGGTACATGCATTTCGCAAGGAAATAGCTAGATTTCTCTATGTGTTAAAAGAAAAAAAAAACTAAATGGAAGTAGTAAAAATTTATTTATTATTCAACCGTAAAGATAAGCCCTATCTAGATTCTTTATTAGGACATTTAAAAATGCTTGAAAAAGTTGAGTTAAAAGATAATCTTTCAATTCAAGCTGGGAAAAGTCGTTATGAAGAAATAGAGCATGGTATCAAGGAGTGTGACATACTTTTAGTTGGAATTAGTAATGACTTATTGGTGAGTAATATATATGAAAGATTGAAGCCTTTAATTTTTGATTCTATGTTCATAGGTGATAATTACCTAATTCCTATTCTTTTGAGAAACTGTCTTTATGACGATTTTAATAATATTGTTCCTTTGCCTAAGAATAATGAATTTATAAGTAGTTGTAAGGATAAAAATTCTGCTTTTTTTGATATTCTTATAGAAATTAAAAAATTAACTGAAGCTTGTCGAAATGGTGACAAGAAAACCACATTAAAATCGCAAGTATTAACATTAATGAAAAACTTAGAAAAACAAAGAATAGAGTTAGAAAATCAAAAAGAGGAAATTAAAGATATATTATATGATGCTTTGAATCTTAAAGGTAGGCTTGAAAAAGAAATTAAAGATGTTATTCTTCCTTATAAGGGCAGTATTCATGAACTTGAACGAGGGACGGATGAGAATAAAAGAGAAATTAAAGAATTGATAAATAATATGATACCTTTACATAGGTTTTATAATACTCATGGTGATGACCATGCTTATATTACTTCTGTTGCAGAATTTGAGAATTTAAAGAAACATCCTAATATATGGAATTACGAGGGAATTGCTGGATATGTTATGAATAATGATTATGCAATATCTAAAAAGAAAAAATAAAAATATAGAGTAGTAAGATAAAGAATTAAAAAGAACTCTAAATTGAATTACAATTAAAATTGTTTTTCTTTCAAAAAGAACTTATCTTTAATAAAAGTTGATTAAAGTGGAAAAAAAAGATAACACTCAACATATTGACTATGATACACATTGGAAAGAGATCATAAAAGAGCAATTTGAAGATTTTATTTTATTCTTTTTGCCTACCGCTCACAAAATGATAGACTTTCAGAAACCGATTGAGTTTCTTGAACAAGAATTACATAAAATTGTCGCAGATCGTATCAAAGAGGGAAAGGTAATTAATGATAAATTGGTGAAAGTACATTTAAAAAATGGTCAAGAGAAATGGATACTCATCCATATAGAAATACAATCCTCTTTTGAATCAGATTTTTCCCGAAGAATGTTTATCTATTTTTATCGGATATTTGATCGTTATGAGCAAAAAGTAACAGCCTTAGCAATTTATACAGGAGAAAAAGTCTCCTCTCAATATGATAAGTTTAGTTATGATTTTTTAGGTACATCTTTGAATTATCAATTCAATAGCTATCAGGTCAGGAAAGCAAAAGAGAAGGAATTGTTGGCTTCAAAAAATCCCTTTGCCCTAGTGGTTTTAGCAACTAAATATTTACATGAGTCAAAAACAGATAAACATAAACGATTTCAGTTTAAACGAAAACTAATAAAATTAGCCAAAGAAAGAGGTTATTCAGGAAAACAAATAATTAGCTTACTAAAATTCATAGACTTGATATTGGTTTTGCCAGTAGATTTAGAGCAACAATTTGTTCAGGAAGTAATAAGCACATTCATAAAAACAAAAGACATGGAAACTTTAAAGTCAGATTATTTTTCAAACCAACTTCATTTAGCTCTATATGGAGAAACCTTTGAGGAGCGTTTAAATAGAGAAATGATAACAGAGAAGGTATCAGCAGTTGAGGGGTTGCTGCAAAAAACAGACTTATCATTAGAAAGTATTGCCAAGATATTAAAGTTATCTGTTGAGACAGTAATTGCTATAAAATCAAAGATGAGATAAAAAACTCTAGGCTGTCAGGCTAATAAAGATTTATGAAAATTGACTCAATGAATAGATTAAGATTGGTACACTATTAAGGTTTCCTCAAAAAACAGTACAGACGCGATTAATCGCGCCTCTGCCCAAAATCCAAAATCCCCACCTCCGAAATCCAAAAGCCATGTCCATCCAACAATTCATCCAATATGCCAAAGCACAGCTACAGCCCCTTTATGATAGCCGAGAAGCCGAAAACATCATTTACCGCCTATTGGAACATGAACTACAGCTATCGAAATTACATATTTTATTAGATAAGCAACAAAAATTATCGGAACAAAGCGGTAAGCAACTCAATCAATATCTACAGGCATTAAAAAAGTATGAGCCTTTGCAGTATGTGTTGGGAGTTGCCTATTTTGGTGATTTGCAATTGCAGCTTACGCCTGATGTGCTGATTCCGCGCCCCGAAACGGAGGAATTGGTGGCATGGGTCAGTGATTTTTGTCAAAAAATGCTCGTGGAACAGCCTTTACACCTGCTTGATATTGGTACAGGAAGCGGCTGTATTGCCTTATCACTCAAGAAAAATACCCCCAAAAATAGGGTTTCAGCACTGGATATTAGCGAAAAAGCTTTGGCGGTTGCCCAAAAAAATGCTGAAATCCATCAATTAGACATCCAGTTTATACAAGCAAATATAGAGGACAAAAACGCTTGGAGTCAGCACCCTTTTTACGATATTATTGTCAGCAATCCGCCCTATATTACGGAGCAGGAAAAAACCTTGATGCGACAAAATGTATTGCAGCACGAACCAGCCCTTGCCCTTTTTGTTGAAA
>JAHDHV010000560.1 GCA_020631155.1 Bacteroidota bacterium
TCTCTAAAATTGCTATTTAGATATTTAGCCTTTTGGCTCTTTAGCTGTTAGAAATCAGTTAAAATAAATAACTTTTTAATTTTACTAATGGATATAAACTTTTGATTTTTATAGTATTATGACGGCTAAAGCCTTCGCTACAGAAAACATCCAAAAAGAAATCAATCAGTAAAAAACGTCCCAAAACGAATCACTAATCTACTAATCACGAATCCACGAACTATCAAAATAAACACAAACTGTTAGGTGGAAAAACTCAGTATTTGAAACATAACTTTGTTTATTATTGTTACCTATAACAACAATTTTTCTTTGCCCTTTGGTTTTATTTTTTCTTAAGAATGAGTTAATTACACCTTTTCTCACATCTCATATCTCCTATCTCTTGTCTAAATCTACACCAACGCATTTTCCAAACCTGAATCCAATAAAAACAAACAAGAGGTTTCCAAACTATCCACACGCTCCCTAATCCTTTGAATATCAATGCGATCACCGCGAAGCGAGAACATATTTAGGTCAGCCTTTGGTACTGTTTTGTCCAGTACTTTATAGTGTTCGCCAAAAACGTAATAGAAGTTCGTGCGTTCTGGCAAACGTGCCAATACTTGCAGGCGTTTCATATAGGCTTGCGCTCGTTCTTTTTCTCTATCCCCCGACATTTCTGGCAAAGGATTCAATACGGTGATGACATTCCATTTGGCATTCCAGTTTCTTTGTAATAAATAACCACTCAAAATAGCGAGATTGATGTGTTCGGTGCGATATTCTAATTTGGGGTCTAAATTGTTGAAATATACCCATAAATTAATCGTTTTTTCCAAACCCAAACCGACCTTTCGATAAGGCACAAACAACATGGCTCCCATACCATAAATATGTGCTTGGCGCATCAAATTAGCTGTTATTTCATCATTTTTATTACTATCTGTTAAACTTAAAAATAAAATATTGGGACGGAAAAAGGCAGCTTTGAGCGATTGCATACTCGTTTTTACCCCTTCCTCTAGTGATGGACTTTGCACCAATGCGGCACGCGCACTAATATCTTGCTGCATAAAGTAGTCACCTAACTCATCTAAACGCGTGGATAAAATTTTGCTTTTTTCGGAATCATCGTCTGTCGTGAAACCCAATATTTTGATAGACCCTTTGGGATTGACTAGCGAATAGATGACTTTATAAGCACGTAACAAATCATTTGACCCCTGAACGGGAATCAATAAGTTGGGCTGCCAAGAGCGTTCTTTTGCTTCTGGTAATTTGTTGACCACCCTTGCCGACCATGCAGCCAAAGCGTTAAAAATACCACTTCGCGTATCGCCTTGTAGGGTTTCTAATTTTTTTCGCACCAATAAAGCATAGGCCGCCAATACTATTCCAATTGAAATTAAGCCAAAAATAGGATTGATGATAAACATCACAAAAAAGCAACCTAAAGCTCCCAATAAAGGGACGATAAAAGGCACTTTAAGGGTTGGTCGGAAACTGACCTGCCCCAAACTTTGCTCTACCAATACCACCACATTGATCATGGCATAAGTAATCATAAAAAACATGGTAATCAGTGGTGCAATGGCGTTCAAATTTCTCAATAATAGAGCAGCAAATACAATAACTACGGTAATCAATAAAGCGGTTCGCGGCTCACCTTTGGAGTCTACTTGGGTTAATTTATCGTTAAAAAATAAAATTTTATGTTCGCCCAAAGCAGCCAAAATACGAGGTGCACCAACTAGGGAAGATAAGGCAGAGGAAAAGGTAGCTCCTAATAAACCAGCTAATACGATAGGTGCCCATAAAGCTTTGTCAATCAAAATATTATAATTACTCACTAGCTCCTTTGGTGTAGCTAACAAAGCCAGTACAACCGCTAATGCTAAATAGACAATGGTACTCAAAATAATGGCGGAAAGCGTACCCACAGGAATACTTTTTCGCGGATTTTTCAAGTCACCCGACATATTTGCCCCTGCCATAATGCCCGTTACCGCAGGAAAGTAGACCGCAAAAACAATCCAAAAGTTTCCCCCCTTAAAACCTGTTTCGGGTGAACCGGGATAGCTGCCAAACCATTCAAAATTATAGTTGAGTTCTTGGGTAAATAAAGCTCCGCAAATGGAAATGAGCGACCCAAAAATGATCGCCATAATGATGTATTGCAGCTTAAAGGCAAAGTCGGTGCTGATGTTGACGATTAAAAAGACGAGCGCAAAGCTAATCATGTCCACAATCAGGGTAGGATGTTCGGGAAATATCCAATTCCAGCCTTCTCGAAAACCGAAGATATACATGGCTACTGCAAGGGCTTGTGAAAAGTAAAGCGGTATACCGATGGCTCCGCCTGCTTCGAGACCTAGTGACTGTGCGATAATGGAAAATGCACCACCTGCCCCAATCCGAATATTGGTTGTGATAGATGACATAGAAAGGGCAGTAAAAAAGGTGATGGTACAAGCCAATAAAATAACTCCAATAGCTCCCAACAAACCCGCATTGCCGACTACCCAACCCTCACGCAAGTACATAATCACCCCTAAAATGGTGAGCACCGCAGGGGTAAAAACACCCTGAAAGGTGCCAAATTTAACGCCTGTTGTGATGCGTTTGGAATGATAGGTTTCTTCTTTAATAGGCTTACCATCAGCTATTTGTGCAGTTGATTTTAGTCGCTTTTGCCGTCTATACAACCAGAACCACAGCATTGCCAACAACAAAATCAATCCGCCGCCAATGCCTGCAACTAATGGTAGATTTTGCTGCACCATTTCCTCTACTTTTGGTACATATAAGTAAGCTCCTATTGCTGCCGCAAATAAAAGGGTGGGTATTAAAAAGGCCATCCATAAACTGCCTCGACTGCTTTTTTCTGCTTTGTTCGCGCTCATGAAATTGGTGGATTGGTTTGTGGTTTCTGGTTGTGGGTTTTGTTGTTGTGAGTTTTTGGTTGGGACGTAATACATGTGCGTCCGTTTTTTGGGTTTGCTATTGTGTTACCAAATTTAGGGGTTTCTTTTGAAAAATACGAATTAGCCTTCATTATTTCGGCACCTCAACAATCAACCATTCACTGCCAAAGCGTTTAAGCGTAAATTCATCTTCTCCGCTTTCTTGTTCTCCTTCGTCCGCGATGTTGATGGTGAGGGATACACCTATCCAACAACTATTGGCGTTGATGTTCTCTTTGTCGAGGAGTTGGGCTTTGATGAATTGCCAGTTTTCTTCTTTGTAGGCTTGTAAACCGATTCGGAGCCTTGCGCCGCGCTGTGATAGGGTGGGTACAACTTCCTCCCAATCGCTGTCGCCGCGGATTTTGGAGGCTAAAAAATAGGTTAATACCGATTCTGGTTTACTGGGGTCAAAAGTGTTGATTTTTTCCGCCATTGTGGAGTCAATAACACTAGGTTGTAGGTAGGTGCCGTCGCTCTGGCTT
>JAHDHV010000561.1 GCA_020631155.1 Bacteroidota bacterium
ATGCATTACGTCCTTACTATTTTATCAAGTAAAAAAGAAAAAAACGTAGGGAAAGCGACACTTTGTAAGATTAAGGTAAATAGCTATTATACGAAATCCCTCTTTTTCTGACACACTCTAATCACTAAGTAATGCGGAAATGGAAAAGCATACAAAAAAATTTTTTTTTAACATAAAAAACCCCTAACTTGGAATAGCTTTTGGTTGTAAATTACATCTTAAATCTCATGTCCTAAATCTCATCTCCAACAATCATTTTAAAACAAAACAAATGCTTGATTCCCTACTTATTCAAAACTATAGAGGCATTAAAAAAATTGAGATTCCAGCTTTGGCTAGAGTTAATCTTATTTCAGGAGAAAATAATGTTGGCAAATCTGCCTTATTAGAAGCTATTTATTTATATGCTTATCGCGGCAACTTGCATCATATACAAGAATTGTTAAAACTACGAAGTATGTGGTTGGAACCTAACTCCTCCAAGCGTGCTACCTCTGAGTATGTCGAACAATTAATAGACAATTATGCTCAAATTTTTTATAATAAAAAAATAGACTTTTTTACAGAAGATGGCATCACTATAGGCGCGACACAAGCAAACAATCAACTCAAAATTCGTTTTGTTAAAGCACCTCCACCACAGAATCAACAACTATCAAATATTCCTCAAAAGGGAGTTGCCATTCAATTTGGCGATAAAAAACAAACGCTTTCCCTCTATCCTAATAAGCAAAATCCTTTGGATAATTTTATCATTACTCCTAAAAAATGCTTATATTTATCATCTAATCGCATCAAAATAGAACAACTATCTACTTTTTGGAATAAAGTTATTTTTACTCCAAAAGAAAATTATGTATTACAAGCACTCCGACTTGTAGAAGCCCGAATAGAGCAGTTAACTTTTTTGCACAGTCATCAAAAATTAATTCCTTATGTAAAACTAAAAAGAGACAAAAAGGCACATTTACTAAGTGATATGGGTAGAGGGGTAGAAAAATTATTAACCTTATTATTAACCTTGTTAAATTCCGATAATGGCTTTTTCTTGATTAGTGAATTTGAAAATAGTTTACATCCTAATATACAGCCAAAACTATGGGAAATTATTTTTCAAGTAGCCAAAAAATTTAACATACAAGTCTTTGCTACTACCTACAGTACCGACTGTATCAAAGCATTTGCAACTACTTGTACCCAACATAAAAATCTTGGGCAGTATTATTTATTGCAAAAACGCAGCAATGGTAAAATCACCCCCCTAATGTATCAAACAGAGTTGCTTTTGTTTGCTTCTAAAAAAGAAAAATAGTTCAAATTTCGGATGTGGGATATTTGGATTTCGGATGTGGGGATTATGTGTCAACAATTCTAATAAATTAGAGTTTGGCCTAAATTGGTTAACTTGTTAGCTGCAAAAAAACAATAAATTCTGTAACAATTTAAATTAAAACTATATTAGGCATTTGGTTTTATTAAAAAAATAAAAACTTTAAAACCTTGTAACTTTGCAACCTTCCAAACTCTAACAATAAAGAACCACATGAAATGGCTACAACATACCGCAAGTTATTTAATCAAACGTAGATTAAAACAAGTACAATATTGGGTCGCAAATCCTATTGTTACCCAACAAAAAATCTTGCGCTCACTTTTAAATAAAGCTCAAAGTACAAATTTTGGCAAAAAGTATGATTTTTCTGACATTTCTACCATTAAAACCTTCCAAAATCGCTTTCCCATACAAGACTACAACAGCCTTCAACCCTATATTCAGCAAATATTAAAAGGAAATCAAAATGTACTCTGGCCAACACCAATTCAATGGTTCGCCAAATCATCGGGCACGACCAGCGATAGAAGTAAATTAATACCCGTCAGCCGAGAAGCAATGCAAACCTGTCACTACCGAGCGGCTGCGGAAGTGCTTGCTTTATACCTGCACAATAAGCCTGACAATCAACTATTTACAGGCAAAGGCTTAATTATGGGTGGTAGTCATAGCATTGCCAAAGTGAACTCCAAAGCACGTTTTGGCGACCTCTCCGCAGTATTAATGCAGAATATGCCTTGGCTCGGATGGCTCTTTCGCACCCCCAAATTGTCTATTGCCATTATGGATAATTGGGAAGAAAAATTAGAGCGAATGGCACAAGCAGTTATTCCTCAGAACATTACACATATAGCAGGTGTCCCTACATGGACGCTATTGCTTATTCAACGTATCTTTGAATTAACAGGAAAAAATCATTTATTAGAAGTTTGGCCAAACTTAGAACTTTATCTACATGGCGGAGTCAGTTTTACCCCTTATGTTGAGCAATTTGCACAGCTTATTCCTAGTAAAAAAATGCATTATGTTCAGAATTACAATGCTTCCGAAGGTTATTTTGCCATTCAAGACCGCTTACAGGCAGATGATATGCTGCTCTTAACCGATCATGGTATTTTTTATGAATTTATTCCTGTCGAGCATTTACATAATGACAATCCAAAAGTATTAACGCTTGAAAATGTAGAGCTTTATCAAAATTATGCCCTTGTCATTACGACCAATGCAGGTTTATGGCGGTATAAAATTGGCGACACCATTCAATTTACCTCCCTTGCCCCCTACCGCATACAAGTAACAGGACGCACCAAACACTTTATCAACGCTTTCGGCGAGGAAGTCATCATAGACAATGCCGACAAAGCCATCGCCCAAGCCTGCGCCGATACAGGGGCAAAAGTGCGCGAATATATGGCTGCCCCCGTCTATTTTTCGACTGCCAACAATGGCGCACACGAATGGCTCATCGAATTTGAACAGCCTCCGCAAGACCTCCAACAATTTACCCACCAACTAGACGCTCACCTCCAACAACTCAATTCCGACTACGAAGCCAAACGCTTTAACGACTTAGCCATGCGCTTGCCTATTGTACAAGTAGTACCCAAAAATACATTTTATAAATGGCTGAAAAGCAAAGGAAAATTAGGCGGCCAACACAAAATACCACGCCTCGCCAATCACCGCCGCTTTTTAGAGGAAGTTAAGGAGATGGAATTTGTTTCTTTTTGATTGGGCTTCACATTAACCCTTTTTCACTTGATGAGGATAAATTTTTTTCCCACTTATCATAACATTACTAAACCGTAATGCATGGTTTTTTTTCAGGATGTGTTATTTTTTTGTTGATTTCTTTGAAAACTTAAAAAAGCTTGACTATATTTGTACTAACCCTAATTATAGAGCCTGCAAAAAATGTACGCTCCATATTTAACATAATTTTTCTTCACTTTTTCATAAGCTACTGAATGTCAATAAAATTTATTGATGTAATTGGAAAAGTAAATTCAATCATGAAAAAACACTTAATCCTAATCACCAGCATATTCTTTTTTTCATTAACACATGCTCATGCTCAAATAACTACCTTTAGTC
>JAHDHV010000059.1:0-8122 GCA_020631155.1 Bacteroidota bacterium
AATCACGAATCACTGATCCACCAATCACGAATCACGAATCCACCAATCACGAATCCACCAGCCACGAATCACTGATCTACCAATCACGAATCCACGATTCATTAAATACATACAAACTATTCGGCTGAAGAGTGTAGTATTTGAAACGTTCTCATTGAAAATTTTACTGCTAAAAATTAGTCGTCAACGTAAACTGCACACCACTAAAAGCGGGCTCAAAACGGCAGATGCCCCCCGTACAAATCACCCCCTCTGGTTGTTTGCCATAGCCTAGTGAAAAGCGCGTTGCCTTCTGGGTAAGCACTACCAACAATGCAGGATACAACAATTCCTGATCAAAATTATACATACTACCTGCCGAAAACGACCAATGTGGCGCAATATTAAATTCTGCCAATAGCCATGCCCAATCGCCCAAATCTTGTGATTTATCAGGATTCGGGTCCTCGCTGCCAAACAAACGGTAATTTCGTTTTGTCAACATATACTGCGCTTCCAAACGCATAGATTTTTTTCGAGTAAATTTATAATTATATTCAATAAAAGGAGTTAACGTATGCACAAAATCCCCTTTTTGCTCAAAAATTTGCTGATTATAGTCTATGGTCTGAATACCTGTAATGATTTTCCAAGGCTTTTTGCGTTGTTTAATTTCTATATCCGCATAAATTTCGCGAAATAAATTATTGCCATCCAAATCGTTCATATTGGAAAAATGTGCGGTGACAAACAAACCCTTTTTCGGACGAAAAGTTAAATCAGCCGTAAAAATCAACTCGCCCAAAGGTTGTGTAGCAGCATTATAGCGTGACAGCAAGCGGTAGGTGTTTTGTCGAGTCAAAGCAGGCAAATAATCCACCACACCGCGAATCAATAGTTCATTTGGCGACACTCTGAAGTCAAAATTTTTCGTATATTTGCTCTGTAACACCAAACCAAACCCCCTTTTAGAGTAGGTCAAACTGTTGTAAATCACATAACCGCTACTCGGATTAATCAATCGTCCTGAAGCATTGCGAACAACATCCTCACTTTTCGCTGCTAACTCCACGCGCCAACCAATATTGCCTGCTTGCAAATGATTGTAGATAGAACCAACAAACACATTGTACTTAGGCAAAAAACGCTCTGCAACAGGATAAACAATCGAATTTAATTCCGCAGCAATCGCATCCATCGTTTCCGAATCAATCGTGCGATTTACAAAAGAAATGCCCGGTTGCAAAGTAATTTGTTTCCCTTCTTCGGGACCTAATTTTGCATAGCCATCCACATTAAAACCCTTTAAAATAGGTCGGTAAAAGTCGAAGCGGTTTTTTTGTCGGGCGGTAAATGCCTTGATAGTCCAATCGTCATTGAGGTCGTAGCGGAGGTTGACACCAAACAAGGCTTGGTCAATACCCAAAGGCCGCGCTTCATAGGCGCGCAGGGTGATGCCCGAACCGTACTGCTCGTAAAAATAGCCTGCTGTAATGGTCAGCTTTTTGATTTTTTTCGATATATACCAGCGTCCAATGCCTTGATCGGAGAAGGGAACAGTAGGGTTGAAAATGGCGGTATTTTGAAACATATCAAAGCGCAAACCCATATCAAATCCCCCTACTCGGTAGTTGAGTTGAAGCCATGCATCCGCGCCGTAGAATTGAGTTTCATAGAACGGATTCCCGATGGCATTGCGCGCGCTATCAGGTTCATAAAGCTTGGTATTGAGTTGTAAATCACCTGACAAAATGCCTCTGTTTTGCTTTTTTTTATCCTGCGCTTGCAAATTATTCGACAGGCAGTAGGCTAATAGTAGTGCGATTAGTATAATTTTATTGCTCATATAGTTTTTGACTTTGGAATTTAGATATAAGATGGGAGATAGGAGACGTGAGATTTGAGATAATAGTTTTATTGTTAACGAGTTAAATATAGGATGTTTGCTTTTTTATTGGGCGATGATGATTTTTTTAGGGGAAAAATAATGGATTTTGGGCACAATATTAAACACTTTGTTAGTTAGTTAGTCAAAAATCCGCTATTCGCTTGTCCATTCCTAACTAAGCTTGTCAAAACATTGTCAGCTTTCTTTTTTTTCGGGAAAAATGTTTTTTTGGCGAAAAAATTGATAGCTATTTTGGCAAAAAAAGTTTTTAAAATCCTTATTATATAAATATTTTATCTTATTATTTTAAATAAAATTGAACCATTTATGAAACTGGCAAAAAAACTTAGCTTCCTTTTTGTTTTGTTGACTTTTGTAACTGTAAATGTTTTTGCTCAGGATGATGATGAGGTAACACGCCTTCCTGATCTTACCTTAAATACAACTGCTAAAGGTAAGATAAATGTAGCAGATTATGGCAATAACGATAAAATTTCCATATTTGCATTTTGGGCAACTTGGTGCGCACCTTGCAAAAAAGAATTGAGCAATTTAGCAGACTTATACGAAGATTGGAAAGAAGATTATAATGTGGAAATCATTGCGGTAAGTACTGATGATGCCAAAACTTCTGATAGAGTGAAAGCGTATGTAGATAGTAGAGATTGGGAGTATGATGTATTATTGGATGTAAATCAAGAGCTACAACGAGCCCTAAATTTCCAAACAGTTCCTTTCACAGCAGTTATTGACCATGAAGGTGATATTGTTTACGAACATTCTGGCTACTCAGAAGGTGACGAAGATGAATTAGAAGAAATCCTTAAAGAAATTAGAGCAGAAGAAAAAGAAGCAGAAAAAGAAGAGAAGAAGTAGATTTTAGAGGGGAGATTTGAGACTTTACATTGATAAGTCTTTGATTTTTAGTGTTTTATTTTCTCATAATTTAATCTTTTCTACTTTTGATTTATTTCTTGCTTTTAGAAAAAAAACAGATTTTTCTGTTAGGAATGAGGAAATAATAACTTGAAGCACAAAGCCACAAATATTTTATGCTGTTCAAGGCGAAAAACATAGCTATAGTGGAGCTACAGCGAGGCTTTTCAACGAAGAACAGGGTAAAATAGTAAAGGCAACTGCTTCAAGTTATTATTGGAGAATTCCTTATATATCGCAAATTGTATCAGTCAAGAAGGCTGCAATCATTTTTGGTTGCGGCCTTTTTTTGCTTTATGGTTGGAAGGTTTTGAGGTTGGAAAGTTGGAAGGCTTTAAAGTTTTTATTTTTTTAAATAAATTTTAAAAGTAATGCTTTTGGATGCTTAATCAAGATTATATAAAATTAAATGAATGGATTATTATTTTTGTTAATAAAGTAAAAGATAAAAAAACAACATAGCTCCAAACTCTGAAAAAGTCCAAAAGTCCAAAAGTCCAAAAATCTAAATAGCTAAAGTTTTTTTATAAGAAACAGGAATTTTTTTTTATTAATTTCAATTACTATTTGCAAAATAGTTCTTTTTTTTACTATTTTTGAGCTGGAAAAAAGTGTAAAACAACACTTTTTTTGATTAAAGAAATGGCAATCAATACTTTAGAGTAAAATTTTATACTATTAGATAGTACTTTAATCAATTTGGCGAAATTATATTATACTTTTTTTAATTAAAAACAGTTTTCAATTTTCAACTTTCCATTTTCAATTAAAACTTCCCCCATTTTCTTATGAGAAAGAACATATTATTAGCAATCTGTTGTTATTGCTACAGTGCGTTTCTATGGGCACAAAACGACTTTAACAACAACTGGTCAACAGATAGCATTGCAACTACTACCACAGAACACCGCTTATCTGGCTTTGAATCTGAGTTCTCAGAATCCTTTATCAATCAATCATTTATAGAAGGTCTACCTTTCAGAAGTTTGGAGAAATTGTATTTACTCTATCCTTCGGCGCACTATATTGGTGCGGAAAATGACAACTATATTTTTGGGCAGCGTCTTAGCGGTAAACACACCTTTATAGACGGTATGCAATTACACAATGCCAATGACTTTCCGTTTCGTAGCATTGATAGATTCGCTCTATTTACCCATCAAACGCCCATTCAACTTGGCAATGCTTTAGGCGGATTCACAGCCATAGAAACCCCTGATGTTCAAGCGTTTGACGTAAATATGGAGTTCGTCAGCAGCAGCCCTTTTGAAAATGGATTAGGGCATCATCTTTTGGAAGTCAGCGCAGCGATTCCGTTAACATTTTCCCGACAAAAAAAATCCCATTTTCCAAGTTTATATGTAGCAGCCAATTTATCCACCACCAAGGACCCAACGCCTAGCTGGATGAATAGCTACAAAGCCAATGACGAAACCCTTGCCCGTTTAAGTACCGAACCTTTGACCGTTACTTATGAAACAAATACGGGTGTTGCGCGCTTTTTTCCTGCTGCTAATTTGGTCAAACAAAGCGACTTGGACAGCCATCCTTTTAAACAAGATATGGATAAAAAAGCCCTCAACGCTTTTGCCAAATTGAATATTCCATTAGGAAAAAAAGCAGCTATAACAGCAGGTTCTTATCTGCAATTAAGCAACGAAAAATTATTTATTCATGAAAACGCGCTCTTTAATTCAGTCAATCAACCCGAATATTTGACCCAAAACATGGACAGCTATCTGCGCTTTTCCCATGACCTAGTTCGCAACTCCAAAAACCGCATTAACTACCAATTACAACTACAATATTCTGATTATCAAAATACTTTGCAGGATCGGCGTTTAAAAGACAATCTATTTGCTTATGGTGATTATGGCTTATTTAGTGTGGAGCGTGAGCCAGTTTATTCACCAAGTAACGTTGGCAACTTACAAGGTCTTGAGTTTCAGGGCTTTCAGGAAGTAAATGTCAACTACTCACCAACAGAATCCAACCCGCTTTTATCCAATCACAATTTACACTACCTTGCGATTAATCCACCCATAGGAACGTATTACAATAGCTTTAACAGTTTTTCGCAAGGCGGTCTGTTCAATGGCTGGACTAGTAACTTTCAAGATATGAGCTACTATCTTTGGAATACACTTGGACATCCAATTGATTATTATGGAAAATCTCATGATAATGTATTGCGAGCCAATGCTTTAGTCAATATAGATTATGGCCAACATCATTTTAAATTTGGTGGGGAATATGCCAAAGAAACAAGACGAGCTTATGGAGTGAATCCTAAAAATTTATGGGATATTATGTATTATGGGATGATACAACCTGATCGTGGCATTTTACGAGATTTAGATAACCCTATTTTGATGATAGATGGCAATGCTTACACATTGGCAGAATATGAAGAAGCCCAAAATAATGACGAAGTACGCTCTTTTTCAAGTAGTGATACGATTACTTATAACTACATTCGCGTACATAATAATTATTTTGATACGCAAGTTCGATCGCAATTTGGCTATGATGATTTAGAGTTCGTGGATATTTTTTCGCATCAAGCCGAAGAATTTTCATTGGATATGTTCACGCCTGATATATTGTTTAATGGTGGAGGACTTGCTTCTACAATGGAATACTATGGTTATGATTATTTGGGCAATAAATTGGATGAACAACCTACTTTAACAGATTTTTGGCAACAGAAAGATGAACGAGGTGTTTTTGCAAGAAATATTGCTGCTTTTCAACCCATTTATGGTGCAGCTTATGGTCAGTATCAGTTTAAAAATAAACAATTTCGTATAAGTGCAGGCTTGCGAATGGACTATTACGATGCAAATCAGCCCGTTTTAAAAGACCCTTATTTATTGTATGAAACTTATACGGCAGGCGATTTGCGGCAACAATCCAATATTGTCGTTACCATTCCCGACAATATTGCAGATGACTTTGCGGTTTATGTGGACGATCCCGTACAACCTACTAGTGTTACAGGCTATCGAGATGGCGATCAATGGTATGTAGCTAATGGATTAGCAACTTCTGACCCAAGAACTTTATATAGTAATACAGGTACGATTGCCCCTTATATTGTTAATCCATTGAGTGATGAGCCAAAACATGACATTCGCAATGCTAACTTTGCTCCAAGTACTTCTTTTACAGATTATGAAGCAGTGATTAATTGGTTGCCACAATTTAGTTTAGAGTTATTTTTAGCCAAAAATATAACCGCCTTTGCTCATTATGCCTCAAACACACAAGTCCCTAACAATAACCGCTTTAACCTTAATGATTATTACTTTTTTTCTGCTCGCACTTCTGAGGAAGGTAGTGGAAATATTCCATTAGAAAATGCTGCTTTAAAACCTTTACGAAACGATAGATGGCAGGCAGGTGTTACAACTAATTTATTTTCTAATTTGAAAGGCACAATGAGTTATCAACAATCTACTTTTGATGTTATTGGTACAAAATGGATAAGTTCTGCATATCCGAATACATATATAACTTATGTAACCATTGAACAACATAAAAAAAGCTTGTCTTTGGCATTGCAATATACTCAAGCTAATTTTCAAGCAGGCATCAATTACAATTATCAGTTTCGTACCAATAATGGCAACCGATTTAGAGAGAATCCAAGCTTTGCTGATATTATAGCTACCTCAGACGAACATGTTGATCACATTATCAATAGTCATTTTACATTCAATACACAAGATGGTAGTCGTTATATAGGACCATTTAATAAGAACGGGCGGCCATTATTACCCAATTTTGGTGTCGGTTTATTTGCACAATACAGAAGCGGACAGTTGTATCAAGGATTTCTTAATGCAATACCAGAAGCGCAAGTTGGAATACCCATACGTCCAATACCAGACCCGGGCGAGCCAAAAATGCCCAGCTTTGCTTTTTTAAATTTAAAAATTAATAAGACTTTTAAATTAGTAAAAAATAATAAACTAAACTTAGATACTTATTTATGGGTGCAAAATGTATTGAATACGGGAAATGTATTTAATGTTTATAACTATTCAGGGGAGACAGATGATGATGGATATTTGGTCACCGCTGAGGGACAACAAAATATAAATGCTCAACTTGATGGTCAGGCATTTATAGACCAATATACTACTAAATTAAAAAATCCAAATCATTATGATATTCCGAGATTAATTCATCTTGGCGCAGCCTTGAAATTTTGATTTTTTAGGAAAAAAAGCACAAAAAAAAGCACAAAAAAAGGTCAGTAGAAATACTTCTACTGACCTTTTTGGATCAAATTATTCAATTTACAAACAAAAAACAAAAGAGAACAAAATATAAGTATATTAAAAAATATTGATCTTAAATCTTAAATCTTAAATAATCTTAAATCTTAAATCTTAAATCTTAAATCTTAAATCTGTTCCCTCACCCATGCGGTTCATCAGGGACTAATACCTCCTTGAGATCGATGACGCGCAGGCTAAGAAGGCCAAGTTTCTCGGCATAATCTTTTAATTTTTGGGCTTGCTGTTCGGTTAAATGATTGGCAAGCACCAAAAGGTATTCGTCAGTTGATTGTTCAGACTTGTAAATAGATAAAGTCTTTTTCAATTTGGGATAATCCGTTTTTAACTGCTCGTAAGCTTGGGTTACATTCACCCATTTTAAGGTATCGCCAGTTACAACTGCATAATTTTTCTCGTCATTTTTTGTACCCATAAAACCTCTCCAAAACTCTTTAAATAAGTTGGTCGAGGGCAAGGTAAATTCTTTGACTTCCAAATCAGTTAGCAACTTAACGGTCGTAGAATCAGCCGTTTGTGCGTTTGCTTGAGCAATAAAAAAACTGCTGTGTGTCGCTTTTGCTTCCTCCCAGATAGAGGCACCTGCTTTGCCGGTTAAGCCGTCTGTTTTGCCCATTCCTAACATAATGGTGATGAGGGCAGGAGCCGCCGCTCCCAATTGAAACAATTTAACGGGGTTATTTTCTTCTTTGTGAAAATAGGCAATGAGTGATCCGTACAAAATTAAAATAAGTACGCGAACAGTATACCCTAATATATAAGGCATCCCAATTTCTTGACCCTGAAAAAGCTCAACAAAGTCAATGGCATACAGATTTAGTAGAGATGGGGTTAAGGCCCCTAATGCACCTAATAGCATTTTTTGATATATGTTTAAGGTTTCTTTTGGATTAAAGTTGTTGTTCACATCTAAACTAGCAAATCCACCATCTTTGATTTTTGGTTGTACTTCCATGATTTCCTCCTTCTATGAGACGTGTAAATGTCCCTTTGTTTTAACAGTTACGCAAAAAAA
>JAHDHV010000059.1:8222-21185 GCA_020631155.1 Bacteroidota bacterium
CCTCCTTCTATGAGACGTGTAAATGTCCCTTTGTTTTAACAGTTACGCAAAAAAAATAAAATTAACAATGCGTAGAAACTAGCAGTGGGTATGTTCTTTGTAACGGTCAAACAGTAAATGATTATCTGTTACAGATAGGTGCTTTTCAAGGTTGAATCGTAAATTTGCTGCATGTATGTCGCTTTTTTTATTTTCTTTTAAGTAAAAAAAATGGTTTGTTATAGGACGAAGCAGTATTAGGAAGGTTTAAGTATATTTATAAATAGGTATTTTGCTATTAGGTTGTTAAATATATAGCCAATTAGTTTTGAAAAATAATGTAGTAGTCCATTTACTTACAATAAGTTTGCAAGTATTAAAATTGTATTTAAATTGTTGATTATCAGTGGGAATTATATGGTTATATCAGTTAAAAGTTATTCATTCAATAAAAAAACAATGGTTATTGGTCCTTTGGCTCATTCAGTAATAAAAAATCAATAAATAAACAATTTGATGTGGAGTATATGCTTAATAACGGAGTTAAAACCAAAAAATTTTGTAGATACTGTTTTTTCTGAAAATTTTTAGCTTTTTGGATTTTTTAGCACTTCTTTTCGATTTTTTTGTTAAAATGTTAAATTAAGAAGATAAAAAATATCGCAAAAAAACTATTTTTTAAGTATGGAACGAGAAATCTACAGACTATGGCAACCAGTAAAATTTAGCAATACTTGGAAAAATTGCGATACCTCAATCGTGGAGGATATTGCCCCTTCTTGGTTTAAAAGAAGAAAACTGCTTACAGAAAATTCTACAGAATATGGGGCGTTTTTAGAGCAGTTAAAAAGAGAACATGCCATAGAAACAGGCGTAATAGAACGATTATATAGCTTAGAAACGGGAATTACAGAGACCTTTATCAAAGAGGGTTTTGTAAAATCATATCTTAGTTATGGTGATACCAATATTCCTGAAAAAGAGCTGTTTAATCATCTAAATGACCATTTAGATGCGGTCAATTTTATATTTGATGTGGTTAAAGAAAACAGGCCATTAACGGTTGGCTTTATCAAGGAATTACACCATTTAGTTACAAGACATCAAAAACACGCTGAAGGGCGCGACCAATTTGGTAATAGGCTAAAAATAGAGCTTTTAAAAGGCACATACAAGGTCAGAGAAAACAATCCTACCAGTGTTGACGGAAAGGTTATTATGTATTGCCCCCCTGAACATGTAGCTGCTGAAATGGATAATCTGGTAAACATATTTAATCAACAGTTCAAAAAAGGAGTACATTGTTTAATTCTTTCCTCCTGGTTTCATCATGCCTTTACAACGATACATCCTTTTCAAGACGGTAATGGCAGAGTAGCGAGATTATTGGCAAGCCTCATTTTTATACGCTCAGGATACTTTCCCTTCACAGTCTTACGCCAAGAAGCTAAAGTAAAGTATATAGAAGCTTTGGAAAAAGCAGATGAAGGACAACCCGAATTATTGGTGCAATACTTTGGAGAAGTTCAAAAAAGGAACATTCAAAAAGCATTGAATATTAAAGAAATTACAGCAAGCTCTTTAGAAGAAGTACAAAAAATATTATCTAAAAAATTAGACAACTTAGAAATACCTACTATTGACCAAGAAAAACTAGACAAAAACCGTTTGGAGGTATTTGATTTTTCCTTGAAAGTCTTAACAAATTTAAAAGAAAACCTAGAATTAAATTTAAATGGTGGCGCAAAAATTAGTATCCAAAAAGTTGGTTTTGAAAATACTAAACAACAAAATAAATTTTATAATCAAATTGTTAATTATGCTAAATTAAATAATTACTACTTCAACAGAGTCCTTCCCAAAGCATGGATTTGCTACGAAATCAAACTATCAAAAGGAAGAACTTACAAAATGATCCTACATCTTCATCATTATGGCTACGATAATATTACCTTAGCTCTAGGCGTATTTTTGATTTATAAAGATGAAAACTCCAACTTTGAAACTACCTTGCCCTATGAAATTGAACCTCATGTGTTGTCCATTGAAAATCAAGTTAAACTCAAAGAAAAGAATATTGAAAAATACTTAAAAAGTTCTATGACGAAGGTTTTGGCGCAGATAGTTAATGAAATTGGGTAAAGGGGGGACTGTTTGAGGGGCTTTTTTTGGGGGGGAATTTGTTTTTTTATCAAAATAATTCATTTATCTTTGTTAAGGAAGAAACAAATCAACTCAACCATATTTGTTAATTTTGAAATTTCTATATAAATAGAAAAAATAACACTAACTATACAAAAACAGAATCAAAAAAAATGTACCTTTGGTAAAATAACACAAATTATTGCAATGAGTATAGAAAATATGATAAATAAAGTCATTCAAGGAGATTGTTTGGAGGTAATGCCAAATATTCCAGACAAATCAATAGTAGCATAATTTTCTATGGAAAATAACAATCTTTCATATTCGGATATTGCTTATAAAATTTTAAAAGAAAGCAAAACTAAATCCTTACATTATAAGGATATTACAAGTAAAGCTTTTGATTTAGAACTAATTGAGACTGATGACATTATTACAGCAGGGAATATTGCTTCATCAATAAATTCTGAAATAAAACGTTCTGGTTCAAATGGTTTAGAAAGTAGATTTATAAAACACGATAGAGGGCATTATGGACTTTATGAAAATGAACCTCAAGGGATATTTGCAGATATTCGAGAAAAAAATAATAAAGTAAAAAAACAACTTTTAAAAGCCCTTATGAAAATGGAACCTTCAAGGTTTGAAGAACTTGTTGGAGAAGTTTTAAGAAAATTAAGTTTTGAAAAAGTTGAGATTACAGGAAAAAGCGGTGACGGCGGAATTGATGTGACAGGTGAACTATTAGTTGGTGGTATAATTGGAAACAGTGTCTGTGTTCAGGTAAAAAGGTGGAAAAATAATGTTCAAAGAGGAGATATTTCCCAACTTAGAGGTAGTCTACGACCTCATCAAACTGGGTTATTTATTACAACTTCTGGTTTCTCAAAACCTGCAATTGATGAAGCAAAGGATCCATATAAGGCTCCAATTTCTTTAATGAATGGGAAAGAACTGGTTGAGTTTATGTGTGAATTTAGTATTGGAGTTTCGTTTGAAAGGGTGACCATTTTAGAAATTGATGACAAAAATAATCTAGTAGATTATATTGAAGAAATAGAAATTGATGAAAGCCAAGGTATTGAAATTTTCGCCAATTACAAAAAACATAAGCACTTTGGTATTTACTTTTCCCCCACTAAAATTTTATATAACAATGAATATTATAAGTCTCCATCTAAAGCAGGTTTTGAAATTGCAGGATATCAGGTGAATGGCTGGAGGTTTTGGAAATATTTTGACAAAAAAACTGGCAGAGAAATGCCTTTAAGTTATTTGAGAAAAAAATAATATGGAAGAATTTTATGGTGTAAGAAATATGAAAAACTATGCCAATGACCCTGTTGTTTTATGTACTAATTGCATGAAAAAATATTATGAAGATATTTCAGATGAAAGGAATTAAGTGCTAAGCACTAATTAATTATGCACAATTTTGTTCTAAAGTATTGACTTTCAATTTCTTAATCAAACAAATAGTCCTGTTTAATTATTGTGTAGTACTTAGAATGGTCTGAAATTATTTTTTGATGAAGATGAGGAAGAATATTTTAGAGGTTGTCCCTTATGTGAAACAGGTAGTTATCTTTCGAATGTGATTTTTTGACAAGACAATTCTAAAGGCTTATGGATACAGCGAAAAAATCCTTCCAAAACTGTATGAATTATTCATTGATACAGTTAATAATAGAGTGGAGATGAAGAATAGATAAAATCCTTATGCTCAACAATCTACCAACTACAACCCCAATTCTTTCCCCTTCTCCAACATAAAAGCATAAGCAGCATCGTATCCATTCAGAATATCGCCTTTAGCTTTTGTTTGCCTATCTCATAATTTTGAAAAAAGAAAATTACTTAAAAATAAAGGCAATAACTTGTAAAAGTTAAGCTTTTGTAGTATATTCAGCGTCTACTTATAGCTCTAATACACAGGTAAATTTATATTTATGATTTACCAATTAAAAATAAAAAAACATCATGAATATTGTCAATCATATTGAGTCAAATCCTAAAATTATGTTAGGAAAGCCAGTCATTAAAGGCACTAGATTAACTGTAGAGCTAATACTAACCAAATTATCAGATGGCTTTACATTAAAAGATATTCTGGGGATGTATCCACATATAAAAGCAAATGATATACAAGCTTGTTTGGCTTATGCAGCAGCAGTTATCCAATCTGAACAAATGATAAAAGTAGCATAATGAAAAATACACTAACTCACTTCCAGTTCAAAAAAAAGCCTACTCCATAAAACCAATTCACAACCCAACAATTCTCCCCAAATTCCCCTCTACAACCCCAATTCTTTCCCCTTCTCCAACATAAAAGCATAAGCAGCATCGTATTCATTTGGAATATCGCCGTCCAGAATAGCTTCGCGGATGGCCGTTTTAATGATGCCAACCGTTCTACTTGGTTGAATGGCAAAGGTTTCCATAATAATTTCGCCGCTGATGGGGGGCTGCCAATTGCGAAGGCGGTCTTTTTCTTCCACCTCTTTTAGCTTTTGTTTGACAATCTCATAGTTTCGCAAAAAACGCTTGACCTTCGCCTCATTTTTAGATGTAATATCTGCCTGACACAGCAACATCAAATCGTCAATATCGTCGCCTGCATCGAATAGCAAACGGCGAATCGCGGAATCTGTAATATTTTCGCTGGTTAGGCTAATCGGGCGTAGGTGCAGAGCCACCATTTTCTGTACAAATTTCATCTGATCACCCATCGGTAGTTTAAAACGGCGAAAAATGCGAGGCACCATTCGCGCGCCTACCACCTCATGACCGTAAAACGTCCAGCCGATGCCTTCCTCAAAACGCTTGGTCGGTGGCTTCGCAATGTCGTGTAAAATCGCTCCCCATCGCAACCAAAGGTCATCGCTTGTTGCACACAAATTGTCTAAAACCTGCAAAGTATGGTAAAAATTATCTTTATGACCGATGTTATTCACGATGTCAACGCCTTGTAGACGCGCCATTTCTGGAAAAATCAACTGTAATAAACCCGTTTTAAAGAGCAGTTTAAAGCCTATAGAGGGGTTTTTAGCCAAGATAATTTTGTTTAATTCTGTAGTAATGCGTTCTGCGGAAATAATTTTAATGCGGTCTTTATTTCGGGCAATAGCCTCAAAAGTTTCGTCCTCAATATGAAAGTTCAGTTGTGTAGCAAAACGGATCGCGCGCATCATACGAAGCGGATCGTCCGAGAAGGTAATATCTGGATCAAGCGGTGTGCGGATAATGCGATTTTTGAGGTCTGATAAACCGTTGAAAGGGTCTACTAATTTTCCAAAGTCTTCAGCATTAAGGCTGATAGCGAGCGCATTGATGGTAAAATCTCGGCGGTTTTGGTCGTCCTCTAGGGTACCGTCCTCCACAATGGGCTTGCGCGAATGGCGTTGATAGGATTCTTTTCGTGCACCCACAAATTCAAATTCTAGGTCTCCTGCGCGAAACATTGCCGTTCCAAAATTTCTAAATACCGATACTTTTGAAGCCTGTCTAAAGCCTCTTACTGCCGTTTTTGCTAAGTGAATCCCACTGCCCACACATACAATGTCAATGTCTTTGCAAGCTCGGCGCAAATGCAAATCGCGTACATATCCACCGATTAAATAGGTGGGGTAGCCTAGTTTTTGCGCTGCTTTGGCAATGATTTGGATGGGTTGTTGGTGGATGTTGGGTATATTGACCATTTTATTTTTTCCTTTAGATAATGAGACTTGAGACTTGAGACTTGAGACTTTGAATTGAAAATCACACGAATCCACTAATCACGAATCAACAAACTGTTAAAAATAACTAGAAACTGTTTGGTTAAAAAATACCTTATTTGCAACATAAAAACTGTTGTCTATCTCATCAAATTTATTGTTAACACAATTTACTGATCTATAAAGTTCCCGAAAAATCGTGCAAAATTATAAAACTCTTTTGTAATCAGGTCGTTTTTTTAGTGAATTTGATGTTTGCTTTTTTTTTCTGTAAAAGTTTGGTTACATTGAACTGTAATAGAAATTGTTCCATACAATTTGATACAAAGATAGTTTGGTAAAGACAATTCATCAATTGTCTCCACATACTACAACAAAAACAAAATAATCAATATAAATTATGGCAGTAAATATTAACGAAACAAGCAACGATGTAGTCGCTATGAATGGCTTGGCGGCAATCGGAAAAACAATGGACAGTCAGCGTGCTTTTTTTAAGTCTGGAGTTACCAAAGAAGTGGACTTTCGCATTGCTCAACTCAAAAAATTACGTAAAGCAATTGTTGATAAGGAAGCAGCGATTTTGGATGCTTTAAAAGCGGATTTAAACAAACATAAATTTGAAAGTTATGGCACTGAAATCGGTTTCGCGCTGCTTGAAATTGACGATTGTATTAAAAATTTGAAAAAATGGGCAAAGCCAAAAAAGGTAAAAACGGCGATGTTTCATTTTAAGGCCAGCAGTTATGTAATTTCAGAGCCTTATGGTTTGACACTCATTATTGCGCCCTGGAATTATCCTTTTCAACTGTTGATGGTGCCTTTAATCGGAGCGATGGCAGCAGGCAATTGTGTAATGGTGAAGCCTTCGGAGTTGGCACCAAACACCTCGCGAGTATGTGCTGATATCATCCGCGATACCTTTGACTCGCACTATGTAGCAGCTTTTGAGGGCGGTGTGGCAACGGCTCAGGAATTGTTGCGCCAAAAATTTGACTATATTTTCTTTACAGGTAGTACTGAAGTGGGCAAAATTGTCTATCAAGCAGCGGCGCGCAATCTTACGCCTGTAACCCTTGAATTGGGGGGTAAAAGCCCTTGTATTGTGGATGAGAACATCAAATTGGATGTGACTGCAAAGCGCATCGTTTGGGGTAAGTTGGTGAACGCAGGTCAGACTTGTATCGCGCCTGATTATTTGATGGTGCATAGTTCGGTAAAGGACGAACTTTTGGAAGAAATGGGGAAGGCAGTAAAGAAATTTTATGGTGAAAATCCCGAAGAAAGCAAATATTACGGCCGCATCATCAATGAGCGTCATTTTGATCGTATAGAGCGTTTGATGCAAGCTGGAAATGTGGTTGTTGGTGGGGAAGTAAATAGAGATACAAAGTATATTTCTCCGACTATTATTGATGGTATACAGCCCGATGATCCAGTCATGCAGGAGGAGATTTTTGGACCTGTTTTGCCCGTTTTAGAGTGGACAAATGTGGAGGAAGTTGTTAATTTTGTGAATGATCGTCCTAAGCCTTTGGCCTTGTATGTTTTTTCCAAAAATAAAGCATTTGCCAATCAAATTTTAGAGGAAACCTCATCAGGAGGGGCTTGTGTAAACGATACTTTGATGCATATTGCCAACCCTCATATGTCCTTTGGTGGTGTTGGTGAAAGTGGTATTGGCGGTTATCACGGTTCGCATAGTTTCGATACTTTTTCTCACCAAAAAGCAGTGATGGACAAATCTTTAGCGATTGATCCACCTGTTCGCTACGCGCCTTATCGTCATAGTCTTCGCTTTTTGAAGTTTGTGATGAGTAAGTTTGCTTAGAATAGATGGGAGATTGGAGACGTGAGATATGAGATTAGATAACTTTCCCCAAAAAACAAAAAAGCATGGCACCTCATCAAGATGCACCATGCTTTTTTTTTACTTTGAGATTTAGAAAGACATTAAAAAATCCTACAACTTCCCAAGTCTCAAATCTCCCGTATTCTATCTAATGTCTATCCTACTGAATCACTAACTTTTGATGTTGAGTTTCCCCCGTTTCGGTGGTTAATTTCAATAAATAAATGCCGTTGGCTAATTGTAGGTTGCTTAAAGAAATTTGCTGAATGGCATTTGCTTCGGCATGGCCTTCAAATAATCGCTTCATTTCTTTACCGCTAATATCAAATAGTTGTAATTGTACTTTGCCTGAGGTGTTCAACATAAACTGTACATTGGTGTTGCTTGAGGTAGGATTTGGGTAGATAGTAAAATGACTATTACTATTGGCAATTTTACCACGTCCGGGTTGAGAGCAGTTTACCCAATACCAACCCATTGTTGTCTCGGCAGGTGTGCTACTATCTGTAACAGTTACGGCATACCAGCCTATTGGGCAATTGTTTATGGTTGCTGTACCTTGTCCTGTACCATCCCATTCGCTAGGGCCAGTCCAATCATAAGTATAGCCGGGTGTACCACCGCCTACTGTTAGGTTAATTGTTCCATCTGTGCAAGTATTAGGCACTGTGGCAGGGGTGATACTATAGTTGTCAATATCTAAAATAGTAGATGCATCATTGCTAAATACTAAGGCGAAGCTCTCATCGTCGCAGCCACTTGAATCGGTTATAGTAACTGACCAATAAGCATTATCTGCATAAATGATACGAATTTCTCCTACATCTGTAATGGCATGTCTAACATAACCTGTTGTTGCCCAACTGTAATTATAAGGCGGAATACCACCACCAACACAAATTTCATAGGTATTGTAATAGAATGGTGACCAGCCCCCATTACTACCTTGTGAAATGGAACTATCGCACTCTATTACTAATGGCGGTGTAAAATTTAATACTACTTGATCGGAACAAGGAATACCTTCACAATCTACAATGGCGGTATAAGTGGTCACAGTGGTAGGGCTAACTGTTACGGTAGGTGTTGTGCCGACAACATTGCCTTGGTCATCTTGCCATTCTACAAATACGCAAGTGGTATCAACTGTATAATCAGGGGTGAAGGTGACACAGTTGGCTAAATCGTCAGTCGTTTGTCCGTCTACTAGGGCAGGGTCGGCATAGCCAATCGTGCCATCGCTATTTTCTATACCTTGAGTTGCACTACCACTACCATTGCCACCATCTGCTTGACAATCAATACAGTTGATAGTGATGGTTCCATCTATACATAAGATAATTTGCCCTGTAACGGTTTCTGAAGGTGGGCCTGGAAAATGAGGTACTCCATTAAATTCAACAACAAAGCAGGTTTGGCCACCAATAGTTGAGGTAAATATTGAAACTGTGCCATCTGCACCATTACCAGGATCAAGATCATCCCAATATAAGGCTATCATGTCATTGGGGGTTCCAGTACTAGGTATAGCAGTATTTCCTAAACTAGACGAACCAGCACCAAAGGAGATAAAGCCATTGGAGCCAATATATAGTTCCTCATAAGTATTACAGAAATATTCAAAAGGGAATGGAAGTGGAATTGGTCCTTGAAAATTATCATCCCCAAGTATTACAGAAGTAGTTCCGACATTTGGAACGGCAGTGCAACTGCCTATTGCGCTATTGCTTACTGTATAAGTGCCTAAACATTCTCCCTGTATTGCCTGTCCTAAAGTAGCTTCCAGTGTAACGGGAGCACCAGGACAAACGGTTACATCTGTACCTGCATCAACGGCACCTATAGGGCAAGTACAATCGCCATCAATGGAATAGCTTGGTAGGCAAGCAGGATCATCAATGCCTTCTAGGTTGATGGTTGCAGTGCCATTGGGAAATGGGCCGACTGTATAAGTACCTGTAGCGGTAATATTAGGAAATGCACCACCATTTACAATATAACCAGAGGGATTTGCTCCTAAATCCGTAAGAGCAATTTCTACATAGAAATTATCCTCATCAGGAATTTGGCAAGAAGCACTCAAGTCAACAGTTGGACCACAACACGAAGCAACGCCGGTTTGAGTAATAGTGAAGTCGCATTGTGCTCCACCATTTCCATCAATATAAACATAGTAAATATCACCGGGTATGGGGGCGGCTAAATTCAAGCTATATACATTTCCTGTGGAAAAAATACTGGTACAATCTTCTTCAAAGAAACCGTTGGTACAATCACCTGAAAGAATATGCACTTGTAAACCATTGCCACCAATACAATTATCTTCCGAAATATCAATGGTAATAGGATCGCCACTAGCATCTGCTTCAAAACTATACCAAACCGTATTTTCTAAAGAACCAATACAACTAGTAATTAGATCGTTAGGGTTAGTTGTTGCTTCAATAATTGTTCCCATTACTGGTTCACCACAAAGAGGGGCAGCGTCTACACATTCATCATTGCTGGGTGGCGGGGGAGGAGTGCCAATACAAACATCAAAAGTGGTTTCTTGTCCTGGTGTGCTTGTCCAGCTATAAACTTGGAGGTAATAAGTATTGCCAACAGTTAAACCAGTTACTGTGCTGCTATTAGGATCACTACAAACCAAATCCGTACCGCCTGAACAAGCATCTATAACAGCGTGATATAAATCGGTTGTTGTACCTGTTATATTCAATAAATCAATATTATGGACAGTGGACGTAGCTACAAAACTAAACCATACATCGTCATCGGAAGTGCCAAAACAGCTGGTAGTGACTCCTGAGTCAGTGGCTCCAACAATAGTGCCTGGGGTTAGCGTTCCGCAAGAAAGATCGGGGTTTGGAGTAATGGAAATAGCATCCACACACTCATCATTTACAGCAGGAAGCAGGCAAGAATTATCATCTGTAGTAGCGCAACTATTGTAATTGATGGCATTTGGATCAGTACAACCTAAAATGTTAGTGGTACAAGCAAAAACTGGTAGTGTGACTGTAAATTCTTGGTTGGATGTTTCACAAGAATTAGTAATAGACACATCAGGCTCAACATCAAGGTCTTCGCCGCCATTGGTTAAAGCAACACACCCATCTTGGGTGCCACAGCCATTCACAGAGCCATCTTCGGTAATGATAATATTAAAATAGCCGCCATTCCAATCATCGCCAAAGTTGTCGTAGCCAACCAATTCAATGGTATTGCCATTGGGTACACAAAAAGGACCTTCTTGTACCACAGTTCCAGTGCTATAAGTGCCTGATGGTTGGCAAGCTATGACGGTATTACTGGTAGCATCAACCAATTCCCAGCCCATTTCGCTGCCAAAAGAAACGGCATTAATTTCAACAATAATTTCGGTTTGTCCATTAGGGCATTGCGCTTGTGCAGAAATGGATATTGTTAAAATAAGTAATAATGTATTTAAAATACATTTTTTTATATTTTTATTCATTTGTGTAAAGTTTAAGTATTAAGAAAACTTATTGAATATAAAAAGCTTTCTTTTTTAGTTTAGTTTTTAGAAAATCAGTATAGGTAATTGTTTTAATTTGATGCGTGTGAGGCTTGTTCGGAAGAAGGCATTTTGAGCTAAAATTGGCTTATTTCTTTCCATTGTATACTTTTTTCACAATACGCCCTGAAAAAGCTTTCAATTTGCTTGAAAATAGCTCAATTTTTCCATCAATCTACCCTTACTAAACAAGGTTATTTAGGAAAAAAAGAATGTAAGCAGAGACTTAAAACTTATTGATGTGCTGACCTTAGCCATTGAGCACACCTTATGCAATGGACAATCAATATAAATAAAAAATAATTCCTTGAGTTACTGGAATAAATACAATGTGATGATGTGATTTTCTTGTAGATAATTGATAAAGAGTGAGTTACATTGTGTATTAAATTTCATGACTGCAAGTATTAAGCCTTATTTGTTACATTTATTTTATTTCCTTCTTAAATAGTCGTCTGTTGCGGTCTCCTGTTTGTACTTGTAAAAACAAGAATTCATTAGTTTCACTTGTTTTTAGTAAATGTTCTACGTCGGCTTGGCTATAATTAGTAGGGGTAAAAATAACCATTGTGTGACCTTCTAAACGAAGGTGTAAAATATCTTCATTTTTCTTCAACTGTTGTTTTAATTTTTCAGTAACTTTTCCCAGTTTAATCTGAAAAATATTAACAGTTACTCTATTACCATCGATCATTTGCTTGGGGGATGGTATAGGGGTACTAAAATTAGCTTGTATAGGATGAGATAGACCTAGTAGGGCTACTAACATCACTAGCATACATACTGTTGCATTTAATTTGTACATAGAGGAACTTTTAAAGAATTATAAAAAATAGATAATATTGAGTTTTTACATTTCGTACTATAAAAAAACTCAATGACATTATATTAGTGTAATTTTAGCAGGTCATCACTGGAAGAAAAAGCCCATTTTTTCATTTATAAAGGGTACACCTTTTTGTAGCGGAATTGGTGTTTTAGTGTCTAAGAATGAAGAAATAACAATTTGAACCATAAAACCAAAATATTTTGTTTTGTCTGAGGTGAAAAACAAAGGTGGTTTAAATCAACTTATTATAACACTCCTTTAATCAGTTTTCTAAAATTTTAATTAGTAGTAATTTTAACTCTTTGTGAAGTAATTAACGATAAGCAGGTAGTAATATTGTGTAGTGAATGATAGAATTTTTATCTAAAAGTACTCAAACAAACATAATTGAATGGCAGTTACTTTATGATGGGTGTTGAACACCATGTAACCTACAATACTGTCCTAGAATATTGATTTTCACTACTTTAAGTACCTAAACAAAATTAATGCCACAATAGAAAAAGACTAAATTCCTCATTTGTAATACTTTAGAACAAAATTGTGCACAATTAAATAGTGTTTGGAACTTAATTTAGAAAAGTGTTGCTTTTTTTTGCTTAAATATTTTTTTTATTAAAAAGATAAAATTCAAATTATTTACTTGTTTTTCCTCTTGGCAAAGTTATAAAAAAAAATTACACTAAATAGCATTAGCACTTTTTTTTATTATTTATTTTGTTTTTTTTAAATGAAAAAGAAATGTAATGTTAAAAGAAAAGAGAGGAATTTGTTTCGACAATCCTATAAACTTTGTACTTTTATATCAAAAACAGCTTTTTCAGCATATAAAATAGCTAGTAGAATATCAAAACTTTATCAGCATGACCATACAATTTTGCGGCGCAGCCCGAACAGTAAC
>JAHDHV010000562.1 GCA_020631155.1 Bacteroidota bacterium
GGAGCAAAAAACGCCAAAAGCAATCGTCAATTTTATCTTGACTGACTACTTAGGATTGTTGGGTATTCATACTTTGTTTATACCCTAATAATCGCATACTTTATTTTTAATATTAAAACTAGCATTTATTTATTAGTGTTAATATAGGAGACTTGAGACACTAGACTTGAGATAGGAGACCTGTAAAATTGTGGGGTGTTCCATTCCATCTGATTAGTTAAACTTGTCATAAATCAGTAATAATGAATTATTTATCTCAAGGCTTCTATCTTTTGTCTTATACCTAAGTACTCCCTATTCGGCAACTAATCAATAACAGCAATAAACTAAATTGGTAAAATGAATACAAAAATTCTTTCCCTAATTTGTTGTGTAACAATGTGGGCTGCCATTCTTATAACTTCTCCCATTTCTGCTCAATCTAACGAGGATCCTGTATTGTTTACTTTTGGTGATGAGGCTGTGCCTAAGTCTGAATTTATCTATGTTTATGAGAAACATAATGCACAGGATAGTAATTTGTATAGCAAAAAATCGGTGGATGAGTACCTTAATTTATATACCAACTTTAAATTGAAAGTGAAAGAAGCGGAAACACAAGGCTTAGATACACTTTCCGAAATTACAGACCAATTGAAGCAGTATCGTAAGCAGTTGGCTAAAAGCTATTTATATGATAAAGAAATTAGTGAAAAGCTGGTTAAAGAGGCTTATGATCGGATGACTAAAGAGGTGCGAACTAGCCATATTTTATTTAGGGTAAATGAAGATGCCGCACCAAATGATACCCTTAAAGTGTATAATAAGGCAAAGGAAGTTCGTCATAAATTGCTGCTCAAAGGCAGTATTTTCTCAAAGTTTGCTCAACAATATTCAGAAGACCCTTCAGTAAAAGATAATAAAGGCGACTTAGGTTATATTTCGGCTTTTCAAACGGTTTATCCCTTTGAATCGGCGGCTTATAATACGAAGGTAGGTACTGTTTCGGAACCAATTCGCACCCGTTTTGGCTATCATCTTGTAAAAACTTTGGATGTACGCAAGGCACAAGGCAAGGTGCAAGTAGCACATATTCTTGTCAAAAATTCTAAGAAAGATAATGCCGAAAAAAAGCAAGCTAATGAGCTTAAAGTTAATGAAATCTACAAGCAGTTGCAAGCAGGTGCCGACTTTGCTAAATTGGCTAAACAATCTTCTGATGATAGAACAACCGCCTCTAATGGTGGAGAATTGCCTTGGTTTGCGAGTGGCAAAATGCTGCCCGAATTTGAAAATGCTGCTTTTGCTTTGCAGAAAAAAGGAGACATTTCTAAACCGTTCAAAACACGCATCGGCTGGCATGTGATTAAGTTGTTAGACAAAACAACTATTGGCTCTTACGAAGCAACAAAAAGCGATATTCGCAAAAAAATTGAGCGCGACAGTCGTTCTAGTGTCTCTAAAAAGGTCTTTGTTAAACGAATGAAAAAGGAGTATCAACTAGAGGAAAATTTGGATAATAAAAAATGGATTAAACAGCAAATGGGTAGTAGTATTTTGAAGGGTAAGTGGCAACCTAAAAGCACAGAAGGGATGAAAGAAAAGACCTTGTTTACTTATAATGTCCCCGGTGCTTCCCCCGAAAAACGTAGCGTTTCGGTTTTAGAATTTGCCACCTTTGCACAAGCTAATCAAATGCAGGCGCGTAGTAAAACACCTGCGGCTACAGCCAAACGCTTATACGATATGTTTGTCACACAAACCCTCATAACAGTGGAGGAGAGTCGTTTGGAAGAAAAACATCCTGATTTTGCTAAGTTGATGAAGGAGTTTAGAGATGGAACTTTACTTTTTGAATTGACCGAAACGCGTGTTTGGAATAAAGCACTATCAGATAGCACAGGCTTACAAAAATTTTATGATAAAAATAAAAATGACTACAAATGGGAAGAACGGCTAGACGCAACCATTTTCACCTTTGACAAAGATGTGACAATCACCTCTAAAATGCGAAAATTGCTAAAAAAAGGTAAAGAGGAAAAAGTAAAAGATATGATCAATCAACCATTAAAACCTTCTAAATTAGCTATTGTAAAAAATATTTACGAGAAGGGACAGAACAAGATCATTGACCAAATAAAATGGCAAAAGGGGCTATCTAAAGACATTAAAGAATTGGATGGCAAAACCAACATTGTACGTATCAATGGCATTGTTGCCCCAAAACCAAAAGCCTTAAAAGATGCTCGCGGATTTGTAGTAGCAGATTATCAAACACAACTGGAAAAGGAATGGGTAGAAGAACTAAAACAAAAATACCCTGTGAAACTGAATAAAGACGTACTAAAAAGCATTTATGGCAGCAAAAAAAGTTTAACAACCGTTAAAAAACCATAAAATGTAGTGACAATTCCTGTAAAGAAAGTTCATGAACTTTCTTTACAGTTTCAAACATTAAAAAATCAACACACAAATTCAAAAGCATCAACATCATTTTGAATAAAAAGCATTTTTTTTTACTATTCAGCCTATGCTGCTATACAATGTTAAGTGTAGGCTGTCGCTTTTTTCAGCGAGCTAAACCAACAACAGGAAAAGAACCTATTGCCAGAGTTTTCGACCAATTTTTATATCGCTCTGATCTGATAGATATTGTTACTGACAGCAATTCCAAATCAGATAGTATTGAGCGAGTGAACTATTATGTAGATACTTGGATTCGGAGAAATCTTTTTTTAAATGCTGCTAAAGAAAATTTTCCCGAAGGAGAAAAAAATATTGAGGAACAGGTAAAAGCATATCGAGAAACTTTATTGATGTTTTCTTATGAACAAGATTTGCTAGAAAAAAGTAAAGACACCTTAGTTGGTTTAAAAGCTGTTAAAGCGTATTATCAGCAGTATCAAGACAATTTTAAATTAAAAGATCATCAAATAAAGGCGCGCTTTGTTATTTTAAAAAAAGAATCGCCACAGTTGGAAACCATCCGCAAATGGTTTAAGGGCAATACACCACAAGACAATGAAGAACTCAAAAATTATTGCTTTCAGTATGCCACCAACTTTTCCCTAAGCCCTCAATGGTATAGTTATGGCGAGTTTATTCAAGAAATTCCACTTCCTGTCAACGAGCCAGCAGCTTTTTTACGCTCCCATACGTTCTATGAAACAAGCGACGAAACAAATGTTTACCTAGTGCGAATTGCACAATTTGGCTTAGAAGGTGAAGTCGCCCCTCTTGATTATAAAAAAGAGGACATTAGCAAAATTATCATCAACAAAAGAAAATTAAGCCACATCAAGGCCGTTAAAGATAAGTTATACAAAACAGCTTTTAATAATGGTGACTTTGAACTCTTTCAATAGAAAGTAATTACGAATTACTCGTTCCAAATTACGAATTACGAATTACGAATTACGAATTACGAATTAC
>JAHDHV010000563.1 GCA_020631155.1 Bacteroidota bacterium
TAGATATTAAATATTCACTAAATATTTAACTATCACTACTACAGCATGACATACTTACTACAGAAAGTTGTTCGTCAAAAAGGCATTACTACAAATACTACTATCTGCCGACCGCTTTTTTAGTGTGTCATGCATTTTTTTTTTAAAAAATTTTGTACAGACGTAAAATCTTGTATAGACATAAAATCTTACGTCTCTACTGTCCAAATTTAACAATCTCAACAATTAGGGCAAACCATCTCCATAACTTCCCAAATAATCTACTGAACAATCTGACCATACTTTAAATTGCCAGTAATGATGATATAAGCACATGGCTGGACATTCTTCATAGCCAATGCTAAATGTCAATTCTACATAATCATCAAAAGAACGGATTTCAATATTGTTGCCATCACCAAAAACCCATTCTTGCTCTGCATAAGTAACTCCATCTACTTGCATAAATAAACGACTCAATCGCTCAATATTTAAAGGATTTTCAGCAGCTAAAGTTACTATACTTAAACTATTGTCGTGGTCAACAACCGATAAACTATACTCGCTCAATAAATCGTCAATTGGTGCATAGCCTGTCATTTGCTCGCCTGCAAACCATGAGCGCACCCACTGATGAGCAGGATCAACCCCAACAATAATTCTATCTAAAACTCTTGTAGATAAGGTGTGTATTTCATAAAGTCGAAATACCGAATCACGAGCAGGCAGGTGTGTGGCATTGTAAACTGCCATCAATGCGTCCATGCTTTTTTGCTGGTATGTTTGCGAAATACGCACAGCCTTTGAAGCTTCCTGATCCTCTTGCATCAAACTGACCGCTAATCGGGTAGCATCCAGTTCGTATTTTGCTTTTATGGCTTCTGACTGTTCACAGGATGCAAGCGATTGAACGCTTTCGTTTAAATTATCCTCTGTTAAGGAGATGGACTCTTTGGCGCATGAGGTGAACAACAATACACCGCAGCCGATAAATGCTAAAAAATAGGTAAAGGATAGTTGTTTCATAAAAATAATCTTTTGTAGTGGCGACTTAGCATTGAATCATGTTAGAAGTTATTTTCATAACCAATCGCTATGATAATGACATGGTAATGACAACATGAAACGCAATTTTGTTTCAATTTTGTCTAAAAAAATGCTAATTATTTTTCATTTGTAAAAAATAAGAAGTAGAGAAGGTGGTTGCTGGTGAAGGTAAGCTCCGCCTAATATACTAATAATTACTGACATTACAAAAAAAAATTTATTGTTTATGTGTCTGTAGTTGTAAATAAAACTAGCTTATGGGTTTTAGCTAAAAAATTAAAAGAAATTTAAGTTTGCAAAAATCAATACATTAGTTGAACAAGTTATGACTTTTGGAACTGCTTACTTTTACGGTTTTATAGACGCTTTTACTCGCTATGGGTCATTTTTTTTAATTATTTAACTTATTGATAAAACAAAACATACAAAAGCTTTTTTTTACAATAGCATTATACTTCAAGGAGTTTTTACATCTGATTTTTGGTAGGTTTCAAATACCGTATTTTTCAACCGAACAGTTTTTGCTTACTTTAACAGAGCGTGGATTCGTGATTAGTTGCTCAGTCAGTGATTTGTATTTAAATAATTTTTTTGGTGACTGTTTTTTTTTAGGCGGTTTCTGTAACAATGCTCTTAGTTATTATTTTTTTACAAAAAACTAATAATCAATGACTTATGCCCATACTGAAGTTTGAATTTCTGATTTCTAACAGCTAAATATCTAAATAGCAATTTTAAAAACAAAGTGTTATTAAGAAAATGAAACATGCCTAATAATTAATTAGTGCTTGGCACTTAAAACAAGGCGAGAAACAAAAAATATGGTGTATAAACCTTGTAACAGTAAATAATGTTTAGCTTTGTAACTTCATTCATAACAATTGCTACTATTTAGACGTAGTACAAAACTAATAAAATTTAAAGGATTATGTTAAATAAGAAAACCTTCTGGACAAGCAGTTTGTTAGCAGCAATGCTGTGTTTGATGAGTAGTTTTAGTCTAATGGCTGCTCCTGATGATGGAAAAGAGGATGCACAAGGCGGTGATAGCCAAAGTGTTGCTGTGGTGGCCTACTGGAAAAAAGGCGATAAAAAAACATTGCAGATTGTGAAAGGACGTACTGAAATGGTTAATGGGCAGATGGTAGACCAGAAGCAATTAAATAGTAAAGTGGAACTCACTGTTTTGGAAGCAACACCTACAGGCTATGTTGTACAATGGCAATATATGGATAGCAACTGGCTGCAAAGCGACCCTTATATTAAAAAATGGGGCAAGGAATTAGCTGGAATTGTTGATAAACTTATTTTTATTTATGAAATTGATGAGCTGGGCGTGTTTAAACAGTTGCTAAATTGGCAGGAAATCCAAAAATTAGCCATGACCGCCCTGAACAAAGCCGAACAAGTCGCTCCTACACAGTCCTACGATTTTAAATTAGCGGTAGCCCAGTTGCGTAGTATTTTCAAAAATCAGCAAAGCATTGAGGGCAAATTGGCGCAAGAAATTTTGCTGTATCACTCTCCTTATGGCAACGAGTACAGCGCAAATCAGTTAATTGAGTATGAGGATGCGGTACTCAATTTGACAGGCGGCGAGCCGATTCCCGCTGCGGCAAGTATTATGATTCAAAATGTAGATAATACTCGAAAAACTTGCGAAATGGTACATACTTTAAATAGTGATCCTAATGCAACCAAAAAACAGGTTGGTAATATTTTGCGAAGTATGAACGCAGGAGAAGCGCAAATTGCAGGTTTACAACTCGCTACACATGATACAAACACCTATCAAATTGACTTTTATAACGGTTGGGTATACGATTTACAGCATAAGCGTATTGTGCAGGCACCTAATTTGGAGCGTACTGATTATACGTATATCCAAATGAAGTAAAAACAATTTATGAATTGTCTTCAAAATGATAGTGACAGCACAATAATCACTACTGTCACTATCATTTTAAAATTGACAAATTGCAAAGTAAAGCTAATTTATGAATTAGCTCTATTTGCTGTCACTTTGATTGTCTAGTTCAAAATAAAATAATCGCTCGGCGAACTGAAAGTTTTCGGGTTTTACTTTTTTAATTTTTTTAGTTGTTTGCCATTGTGTAGTTGGTTTCAGCCATTGCCACTTTCCTTTGGCATCCTTATATTGAATCGGCATATCAAATCCCTCCACATCCGCCTTCCATCTATAGGTGATGTCTGTACATTTTTTCCCTCTCTTTTTCAATTTGTATTCTAGTACTGGAATTTTAGGATGTTTTAGGTATTGGTCAAAAATTTTATTCATTTTCTTGCCCGTCTTTCGATTAATATATTCTACAACAACATCCGTAGTGACAATGCCATATTGAAAATCTTTGTTGAGACCTTTCA
>JAHDHV010000564.1:0-2087 GCA_020631155.1 Bacteroidota bacterium
TTTGCCTTTCCCTAAATTTCTGACACACTCAAATAATATTAACAACTACTTTTAACCCTGTTTTGGTTTTGGCTCTTTGCTCAATGAGCGTTTTGACAATCTCCACACTATCCAGCATAGGAACCCTTAATTAAAATCGGGAACTTATTTTATTGGAGTTCCTAAGTAAAAAAGCGACTAATTTTGTAATCCTTAAATTTTGTTTTTGTGTATTTACTTCGTAGCTTTAGAGTGAAAAAGTTTCAAACTTGGTATGTTTCATTTTATCTTGACAATGAATATCCCAAATGTTGGCTTGGCAAAGGGATGTGAGTGGAAATGAACCGTAGGCAAAAGCACGAGAGGCTTTTCCAAAAAGAGCGACCAACGGAAGCTCCTTTTTGGAAATTTAGCCGAACTGCTTTTTGACAAGGTGAATTGCAACGGGCAGCCCGACCCCGATGATTGAGCATTAGGAGCGTCAGCGACTTTTGCGAAACAGAGGGGATTGCCCCTGATGAAATGTCAGATTTTGAAACATACCCCAAACTTTATGAAAAAGCGATTATGAAAAAAAAACTACTATTAACTTTTCTAAGCCTCTTCCTTTGTAGCCAAATCAGGGCAGGTGGTTTTCAAGTTTCCTTACAAGGCACCAAACAACTTGGACTAGCACATGCAGGCACTGCCTTACTTTTTAATGATGCCTCCACCCTATTTTTTAACCCAGGGGCTTTGTCTTTCACCACAGGCAATCACATTACAGGCAGTCTCAGCCCTATTTTCAATCGAGTTAGTTTTTTACATCAATCTACTAACATCATTCACAAAAAAAAATCAAGTATTGCCACACCTTTTGCCTTTTACACCTCATTTCAATTACAACAAGCAAGTACTGAAGAACGACCAACTTTTTTATCTAAATTGCGTTTCGGGCTAGGGGTTTATACGCCTTTTGGAAGTGGGGTGGCCTATGAAGATGATTGGGTTGGACAATATATTTTGCGAGAAGCTGCCTTGATAACTGTATTTTTCCAACCTACTGTTAGCTATCAAATCAATGAAAAAATAGGGGTTGGCATTGGCTTGGTATACGGTTTAGGTTCTTTCTCCCTCCGCCGAGCTTTGCCCTTAGCAGATGGTTCCGCAGATGGCGAAATTGAATTGGAAGGCAGTAGCACTGGCATCGGATTTAATGCAGGCCTTATTTTCAAACCTGTTGAGCGAATGGTGTTTGGCTTGAGTTATCGCTCTACGATTGGGGTGAAAATTGATGATGGTACGGTAACGCCGACGGTACCAGCAGCGGTAAGCTCTTTGTTTCCAAGCACCACCTTTGCCGCAGATATTACCCTGCCTTCGGTGCTAACGGCTGGAATTTCTTTTGATTTGATTGAAAATAAAACAAAATTGGTGGGCGAGGTGATGCTAACGGGTTGGAATGTGTATGATGAATTGGCTTTTGAATTTGCTGATCCTGTTGGTGGAGATACCGCATTGGCTTCGGCGCGAAATTATGAGGATAATGCCGTTTTGCGCTTTGGTGTGCAGCAGCGAATAAGCGATGCCTTCACTTTGCGCGGTGGTGTCTACTACGATTTTTCCGTTGCTCCCGATTGCTGCGTTACCCCCGAAACCCCCGACTCAGACAGACGCGGTTTTACGCTGGGCGCAAGCTATCAACCCTCCAAAAACCTCAGCCTCGACTTTGGTTTCCAATTTTTGGACGATAAAGAACGTACAAGCACCAATACAGAAGGGAATTTTACAGGCACCTACGATACGCGTGTTTATATTCCTAGCGTTGGGGTGGATTGGAAATTTTAGTTTCTAGACATTGGATTTTTGGATTTTTGGATTTTTGGAAGTTAGCAATTAGAATTTAGAAATTAAAAAATCATTCGTAATTCGTAATTATATCAATTTGTAATTAAAAAATTCTATCCCTATGAAAAAAATAATACACCTCTTAATATTCTCCCCTTTTTTACTATTATTAACCTCCTGTTCTGCGGAATTGGAAGAAACATCGCCTGTGGCGGGCAATGCTGATTTTAGCCGATATGTGGCGATTGGCAATTCCTTGACTTCGGGTTTTACGGATAATG
>JAHDHV010000564.1:2187-3409 GCA_020631155.1 Bacteroidota bacterium
TTTAGCCGATATGTGGCGATTGGCAATTCCTTGACTTCGGGTTTTACGGATAATGGTTTGACGCAAGCCAACCAAATCAATTCCTTCCCTAGTATGTTGGCAGACAAATTTAAATTAGTCGGCGGTGGCGATTTTAATTTGCCCTTAGTACCACAAGGAAATGGCTCTGGTTTTTTATATTTAAAAGCTTTAGGAGTAGATGCTTGTGGTAATCCTTCGCCAGATTTGCAAACCCAAACAGGCGTTGAAGGTTGGGAAACGAACATTTCGGCACAAGGGCCGTTCAATAATATTGGCGTTCCAAATATCAGCCTATTAACCGCCCCTCTTCCGCCGCTTATCATTTTGCCTAGCTACGGTTATTTGACGCGCATGACAACCGACCTCAGCCATAGTTATGTAGATTTGATTAGCCAAACAACCGCCGATATAGACCCTACTTTTTTTACACTTTGGCTAGGTGGAAATGATGTTTTATTGTATGCTGCAACGGGCGGCGGTTATAATCCCGATCCTTGTGGAGATATTAATGTGCTTATAGCGAATCCAACAGAACAAGGCGCATTTGAAACAACCTATACGCAAATATTAGACATCTTATTGGCAAATAATCCCAATCGTCAAGGGGCTATTGCTACGATTCCCAATATAACTGCCTTGCCCTTTTTTACTACAGTCGGCATTAAAGCGCAAAATCCGAGCGATTGTAACGGGGCTTTGTTGGACATATGGGTGACGGACAGCGATGACAATGTACGGATAGCGCAGGAAGGTGAATTTATTCCTTTGTCGGGTGGTGCAAATATTGGTGTGCCAGATGCCGAAGGTCGTCCGCATGGTTTGCATCCTGATAATCCTTTGTGTAAGGGAGAAATATTGAAGGTTGAACAGGTCGCCATTGCCAATGCCGCTTTGGATGGCTACAATACCTTTATCCGCAATCAGGCAGCAGAGCGCGATTTGGCTTTGGTAGATATGGCTGCTTTTATGGATGATGTAAAAAATAATGGCTTGACGGTAGACGGTATCGGAGTCAATGCCGATTTTTTAACGGGCGGTGCTTTCGGTCTGGACGGTGTACATCCAACGGATCGAGGCTATGCCATCATCGCCAATGAATTTATCAAAAGCATTAACGCCAAATACGGTGCAACCCTCCCAATGGTGGATGTTACCATTTATAAAGGTATTGCATTTCCGTAATTTCGTGGATTTGTGGATT
>JAHDHV010000565.1 GCA_020631155.1 Bacteroidota bacterium
TAGCTAAAAGGCAATCTCACAACCAAAGTGTTAGGAAGAAAATGAAACATACCTGATTTTACTCCCTTAACATATATTTTTATTTATAAAAAATCTAAAATCCCTTTCCTAACTTGACAATGCTATATTATCATTATTTTAAACGTAGATTCGTAGATCAGTGATTCATGATTAGGTGAACTTATTAATGTGCTATTCTTTTTGAACAACATTACTTATTCAAAATTTACCTGTACAGTGCTTTAATAATTAGGAGTTTGTGACTTGAAAAAACAAAAAGTAATTTTCAACTTTCAACTTTCCTTTTTCAATTTAGCTATATTTTAAATTGAGCTTTTCAACTGTCCAAATAGAGGTTTTAGTAATTTACCATTGCCAAACTAATCCACCCAATCAGCAATAAATACATTGGTATCGCGTGTGCCGCCATTGTTTCTATTAGAGGAAAATACCAACTTTTTACCATCATTAGAAAACATTGGGAATGAATCAAAAGTATTGTCGAAAGTAATTTGCTCCAAACCTGTGCCGTCTACATTGATCATAAAAATGTTGAAGGGGAAGCCTCTCTTAGAACGATGATTGGATGAAAACACCACTTTTTGACCACTTGGATGAAAGAAGGGTGCCCAATTGGCATTGCCTAAATTTGTAATTTGTCGTAAATTAGAGCCGTCCACATTGCAGATGTATAATTCCATTTTTGTGGGTGCTACTAAATTTTGACGCAATAATTCTTTATACTCACGCTGGTCTTCGGCAGTGCGAGGACGAGATGCTCTGAACAAAATTTGCTTGCTATCAGGTGAGAAAAAAGCTCCTCCATCGTACCCCAACCCAAAGGTGATTCGCCGAACATCTTTACCTGATACATCCATTACATAAAGGTCTATATCGCCATCTCTTGTAGAGGTAAAAACAATTTTATTGCCATCAGGCGAAACGGTTGCTTCGGCATCATACACATTGTTTTTGGTTAATTGCTGTGTTACATTGCCGTTTAAATCGGCATAATAAATTTCAAAAGAACGATACAATGGCCAAAGATATTTGCGACTTTTACGAAAATCAGGTTCAGGCGGGCAATTGCGATCCGCTTTATGTGTTGAAGCATATAAAACAGACCGATCTCCCGGCAAAAAATAAGAACAAGTAGTTCGCCCTCTACCTGTGCTAACCATTTTCATATCAAAAGGCTCTGTTCCCTGCGGAATTCGACCATAAAAAATTTGATCGCAATTTATACCACGTTTTTTATCGGAAACCTGCAAAACTAGCATATCATCATCAAAACTAAAATAAGCCTCCGCATTTTCTCCACCATAAGTCAGTTGTCGAATATTTTGCAAATGCACTTCCTGATTATAATGAATAGCAGATGCTTCCTCTTTTTTCTTTTTTGGGCGAGGTGAAACAGGCATCACATAGTCTGTAGGCGCATGATGATGATAATGATATTCGGCGGCATGGGCTTCACTGTTTTCATGGGCATGCGCTACACTAGCTTCGCTAATCTCAGAGGGAACAGGAGCAACTTTTTCTTTGCTTTGCATAACGGAGAAACTCACAAATAAGCCCAGTGTTAGCAATAAAATTAATGTAAATAGCTTTCTCATCAGTTTTGTTTTTTGTAAAAAAATAATTTGTTTAGTAAAAAACAATAATCAATTAAACCAGTCGCCTTTATTATTTTGCCTTGTACTTCGTTGAAAAGCCTCGCCGTAGCTCCACTATGACTACGTTTTTCGCCTCGTACAATTCAAAATCATTGTGGCTTTATGGTTCAATTTATTATTTCCGCATTACTTAGCCTTTACTATTTCAAGCACATTCAACAAAATAAGACATTTATGAAGGGTAACTTTTGGACTAGGTAATAGACTTTGAACAAGTCTAATAGGAACTGTAAGCTATTTAAAAATGATGTTAATGGTTCTGGTTATCAAAAGGATAACCATAGTCCAATTTGCCTTATTTAAGTACTCATTAAAAGTAAGCATTAACAAATACAAAGTGCTTTTAAAATAGGAAATACACTTAAACCGTTATTAGACCGAAAAATAGGGCGTTTGTTAAAAATAACCTATCACATTTTTGTCACAAAGACAATCTTTTTACTTTCTTTTGATAATCAAAGAACTATACATTGTTTTACATTCTACTTCCATTCTCTATATTCATCAAATTAATAAGGGCGTACTTTTTTTATTCTAAAAAATCATTTAGAAACAACTTGTAGTGAATAATTACTCGTTATTTAGTGAAGAGCTTAAAAATTAGTCCTACATTTACAAAACTTAGTATTTTTTGTAGGCACCTTTTTCCCTAATATTTAACTTAATTTTAGTTTTATGCCCTTTCACCTAGCTTTTAAACATATTTTCCTTGCATTTTGTTGCTATCTATTGTTAATATCTGCCTGCCGAAATGCAGAACCTACGCCACCTACACCCACCAAAACGAAAGCCAAAGCCAATTCTCAACCCATAGAACGTTCTTTCCCTGAACATCCACAAATTAAACTACTCACTGAACGGATTACTAAAGATTCTACTAATGCGGAATTATATTTTTCGCGCGGCAACCGTTATTTGCAACAAAAAAATATAAAAGCCGCCGCAAAAGATTTTTACAAAGCCCTATCCATTGACTCCTTGCAAGCAAGCTACTATCTGGCTGCTGCTGATTTGTATTTTAATACCGAACAGCTAAAAACAGCGATTCCACTGCTAGAGAAAGGGATGCGATTGTTGCCTAATAATGTGCAAATGCCTACGGAATTAGGGAAGTATTATTTTTATGTAAAAAAATATGATTTATCTTTAGAAAATTTAAGTAAAGCTATTCAAAAAGCTCCAGAAAGTTCAGCAGCGCATTTTTGGAAAGGCATGGTTTATCGTGAGCAGCAAAAGCCCAAACAAGCTATTCAACAAATTAAAAAGGCAGCAGATTTAGACCAAGAATTTTATAATGCCCACATTATATTAGCCAATTTATATGCTGAACAAAAAGATAAAAAAGCGATTGATTATTATAATAAGGCAGTGCAAATAGACCCTACTAGCATTGAAGCACATTATGGTAAGGCACTTTTTTTACAAGGAATTGGAGATGGAGATGCTGCTATTGCGGAATATCGGACACTTATTTCTAAAGACCCACAATATCAAGATGCTTATTATAACATTGGTTATGTCTATTTTGAGCAGGGAAAATATGACAAAGCACACGATAATTTTAGCATTGCCATTCATATGTCGCCTGCATTTGCCAAAGCGTACTATATGCGTGGGGCTGCTTCTGAAAACTTAAAACAATTCAAAAAAGCAGAGTTAGACTACAAACGCGCCCTCAATTTTGATCCTAAATTAAAAAAGGCTACCGAAGCATTGGGTAGGTTAAA
>JAHDHV010000060.1 GCA_020631155.1 Bacteroidota bacterium
ATAAGTTGAGAATACGCTCACAAAATACTCCTTTTACCAATCAGTTTTGTGCTCAGTAAATATTTTAAAGTTGGCTAATTTGTAGTTTTTTAATAGAAAACAAAAAGCAAAAGAACCACTAGAAGCCCATTCTAACTACTACTGTTTTTTACCATTTTGTAAATCTATTTTTTAACCATTTTTTAATTTTCCAAAACTATGAAACGCTTATTGAATTTCAAAAATCATCATGTATTAGTACTTACTTTAATTATGTGTGTCGTGTTTAGTAATGTTTTATTGGCTCAAGTAACTGGACAAGAATGGACTGTAAACGCAGTAACAGTAAATGCTCAAGCTAGTTGGTCAAAAAGGAAACCACAAACAGATGTTCAAACTGGAACATACCCTATACCTGATGGATGGGTAGTAAAAAGCATAGATGTTATTATTCATGAAAGAAATAAAGGCTCATTCAGTACCTATGTTATAGGCGCAGGTTCTAATATTATTATCAAACAAGACCTAAAAAATGCTTATCAAAGTGCTATTGACTTAGCTATTTCTTATGGCAAACACCAAGTAGCAGCACAGCTTCGGCAAGAACTGAATGAAATGATGAGTACTTATACTCAAATATCTTCTACAAGTAATGTTATTGTTGGAAGAGCTACAGCAGTGGCATGGGGGGACATTTTGAATCAGAAGGGAGCACATATTAGAATAACTGTGAAAGCAACATTAGTTTATTTTGGAGAAAGTTCATCACAATTAATGGTTCGACTTAAAGAGAAATACAAGCTGAATGTTCCTCAGCCTCACCCCAATATCTCTATTGCACCAGATGAAGTTGAATTGAATCCTAATATGTTACCAACTCCCACCCTTATAAATGGAAATATTACCAACCCTTCTTTTAATATAGGAAAAATTGATAAAGATTAAGTTCTGATAATTTCACATTAATTTCTGTAAAAAATGATACTAAACAATTTTTAGCCTCACTTTAATTAAATCTCAAAAGCCACTGTTTAACTTTAAGTTAGACAGTGGCTTTTTGGCTTTTTGGTTTTTTAGATATTTGGACTTTTGGTTTTTTAGATATTTGGCTTTTTGGCTTTTTAGATATTTGGACTTTTGGCTTTTTAGATATTTGGCTTTTTGGCTTTTTGGCTTTTTAGATATTTGGACTTTTGGCTCTTAACTTTTTGACTATATTAGGTATACCCACAACCCACAACCCACAACCCACAACCCACAACCCCAAACTCGCAATCAAAAAATCAATATCGAATTTGCGGAATCCCGATGATGCTGGCATTAGGGCGGTAGGCATTAAAATCGCTAATGCTGACATTGCTATCCATCGTACAATCGCCCGAATAGTAGCCAATATTTGATAGGTTATTGTTAAATACATTAAAATCTACTACACTAATGACACCATCACCATTCATATCGCCTGCGTGAAGCCCATATACCCCACTATCCAATTCTTTTAATTGTGTATTGCCTGCCAAGACATTGCCAATTTGTGTAAAATCATAGGGAACTGTATTATTGACGGCTAAAGGCGAAGCACTGATAATGTCCAAATGATTGCGGTGTCGGATTGTGATGTGGTAGTTTGTATTAGGGTCTACTCCATAAAAAGTAACGCCAGCCATACCGTTCAAATCTTTGACCTCGCCATTTTGCGCCAATAGTCCCACCGAACTAGCCACTGTCTGAAAGTTGGTATCCATCAACTGAACGATTAGCCAATCCGTAATATCACTAGAAGAAGTATTTTTATAAAATTCATATGTTAATTGCCAAGGTGGAATGGAATAAGGGGCATAATTGGGTAAAACACTTGTTAAGTTGTTTGTCATTTGTCCTGTATTGCTATCATAAGGACCTTCCAATAATATTTTTAACTGAACTTTTACAATGATACTTATATCACAATTTATATTTTGTGGACAAATTAATACCTTTGCAGTATCGGTTAAAATAGTTGTGCCATCATCATATTTGACTTCATATTCAAAATAGTCGTAGGTAGTAGGAGTATTGGCATCAGGAGTGTACTGCACTTGCCCCTTTGTGGTGTTTTGATTGGGGAAAAGGGTTAATTGTCCATGTTGTAGGTTGGTTGTTACTGAATTATTGGCATCGGCAAAGGTAATTTGTCCATTTGGGGCAATGATTTTGGTTAAACTGACTTGATCAATGATTTTAGTGAAAGAAGTATATTGTATATTATTGGCATCTTCATATAGATCATTGTCAAATAAACGCTTATTATGACCGCTACCTGAATTATTTAAATCAATTTTATCTAAGTCAGCGCATACTGCTTGAACATCACCAGTTACAAAAATATCATCAGTAGGAGTACTAATTATGCCATTACCACAAAGTGTTTGAATGGTAATTTCATAGTCTGTATTGGGGTCTAAACCATCTATGGTAGCTTGATAGAAATCGGTGGTTACTTCTATAATTTCTAATTCACCTGTGCTTAAATTTTCTACGGTAATCAAATAGGTAAATTCAAACATATCTCCATCCCATTGAATGTCTAAGGAAGTTGGAGAGCTATCTATTAGCGTAATATTAGTAGGAGCAGGGCAAGTGTTATCCAAAAAAGGAGAAGTCATATAAATAGAAGGAGTACTACTTTCACTACCACAAAGAGCTGTAATTTCAATGGTATAGTCGCCATTGGAAACATAGGGAACCGTCAACCAAGTATCCGAAATAATAGACACATCTACAACACCATCAATATCTGTAGATACCGCATATTGATCGGCTATAGATACGGCATCCCAAGTGATCAATACCTCATTATTGGCGGTAATAGTGGTTAAAATATTTTGCGGAGGAACACAAGTTTCACTATATTGTATCAGTTGTTCAATACTAGGCGATTCCAGTGTTTCATTGGGGCAAGTAACTTGTATGCGAAATTCATAATTGGTATTGTTTAATAAGCCATTGATATTACCAAAAGTGGCAGTACTAGTAGGTACAAATTGCCAATTCGTAGTGCCTGCTACAGTGTAAGCAATGGTATAAGCAAGTGCTTCAGGTACAGTTGTCCAAACAACAAGGGTTGTACTACTACCAATGGTGAAAACCTCAATATTTTCAGGTATGGTACATTGTGCTATTGTTTGATTAGGAGTAAAAAAGCTTAGACCTATTATCAGGATGATGGAAGCCAAAAAAGAAGAAATGTAATTCATAGTAGGGTAATTTATGGTGTTAGAAATTTTAAAAGGGTACACACATTAACCAAGTAGTTTTTTTGGGTGTTAACTTGCTTTGTTTAGGGGTTTAAATATTACTGAATCCTTCGCCGAAAATAGGGTCTGTAATTCCATGATTGCCTTCGGCGACTTACTTTTTGCATTCGCCCAAAAAGTAAGCAAAAACGCTTGTCAAAAATATCGTTCTTGCGCTTCAGGCCTGCGCTTTGCTACCGATTTTTGACCTGCCTGCGCTTCTTTTTCGTAAAACAGATTCATGAATCTGCTCTACGAAAAAAAACGATGACTTTTGTGTACCCTTTTGAATTAGAAATATAGTTGGTAGAGACACGATTAATCGTATCTGTACAAAAGATAGGGAAAGAGTAGGAGTTTTTGCCTTGTTTTGATATTTTAATAATATAAAAAAAAGTTTAAAAAGACAAATAGCTGTCTTACTTTTACAAAAAAAAATGCCTAGTAGTTGTAGGAGAACTACTAGGCATTTGCAAGAAAAGACAAAAAACGTACTAACGAGGGAAGCGTTTAGCTTTCCCCCTAAATGGTCTAACTGGACTAACTGGTCTTTTTGGAACATTTGTACCTGATCGTTTAGCCATTTTTTTGACATATTGAACAGAACAGCCACCTCTGTCTTTAGAAGGGCAAATTAATACAATAGCTCTATCCGTAGTATATCTAGTTGAAGCGTCAGCAATTTCATACTCAAAATAATCATAGGGATTGCCAGTGTTAGAGGTATATCTAGCCATTCCATCAGCACAATTGATTTCTACACTACCATTGATGAGCTGAATCCTTTGAGTATTATTAACAGTTTGCTGCCCAACCGTAGGATTAGGAGACCAGATTTTAGCAATACATGCAACTCCTAAATATTGTGTTAGGTCGGTTCTCCATGTATTTGTATTATCTTTGTATTTGTCATTTATAAATAGATTTCTACTATTGGTCCCACCAACTCCGGGGAAGGGAATGATATCCAAATCAGCTTCTACTGCTAATACATCAGAAGTGGTAAAGATAGTTGAGCTTGAAGCTGTTGAACCATCCGGACATATAACTTGAACCTCAACATGATAGGTCATACCTGCATCTAAACCATCTAGTATTAGAGGTGGTGATGTTGCTGGACTAATGGTTGTACTTTCCCCTATTTCATTGGTGTAGGTAACGGAAAAGGTAACTTCTTGAAGTTCACTTTCCCAAGTTAATATAACACTATTACTGGTAATGTCTGTGACTTCAAGGTTAAAAGGAGCAGGACAATCGGCATTTATTGTGAAGTTTTTGGCTACTTGTGCTTTACTTGATTGAATAAATTCTGCTGTTTGTGTTTGAATGGTGAATACATTAAAACTGAAAATAGCGATAAGGGGGATAAGCACTTTAAAATAAGTGTTCATAGGTAAAGGTTTTGGGTTTTAGTAAAAAAAGTAATTAATTTTTGTGCACAAAAAAGGCATTTTTTTTTGCCTTTATTTAACTGTTACTGCGAAAGTAATAGAAAGCAGTACTAAACACAATTAAGCGTTTAATGAGTTGTCAGTAATTAAGGAAAAATATGCAGGGATTTTTCTAGTAAAAAAGGCTTATAGTCAGTTGATTATATGTAGTTTGCGCGTTTTAAAGTGGTGGAATTTGTCAAAAAAAACGCTAAAAAGTATAGTTAAGACGAATAAATTTGTCATTATGGAATATAACAACTCGGCTTTCGCTGCTTTCAAAATGAGAAAACAAGAATTTAAAATAGTCATCATCAAATACATAGCTCATTGATTAACAGGTGTTTATGTTTTTTTGAAAGGGTTCGACCCCACTGGGGTCGTTTAATCAGGTCATTATGTCCAGCTAACATACTTTGACCGCTCTGCGGTCATTGGATAAGTAAAATGACCCTAGCAGGGTCAAAGTATGTTAGAAAAAAGTGAAGGGAACTTCTTTGACCCCAGCGGGATCACACCTTTTAAGACTTAAAAAAAACATAAACTCATGAAAACCAAGAGCTTAGTGAGTTGATTCAAGTAATTAAAACAAACGAATTATTATTTTATCGAATCTGTTTTTTGCAAAATAAAATCAGCGAATAGCAAGTAACAACTTTCCAATTTACTGAATAGTCAAAATATTTTAGGAGTATGATAGATACCAAATTAGTACAAGTGCTTAGGGTATTTTCCAAAAAGGAACTCAAGCAGTTACAAACATTTATTCATTCTCCCCTTTTTAATAGCAATAAAAAACAGTACGCGCTTAATTGTGAACTGTTTGATTATATCATTCAGTTTGCACCTAAGTTTGAGCATAAAAAAATGAGTAAGGAAATAGCTTTTCAATATCTATTTCCGAAGAAAAAGCAGTATAGAGATCAGGATATGCGCTATCTGCTGTCTAATTTATTGAAGTTAGTAGAACAGTATATTGTTTGGCAGCAGATCAATCAGGATGAATGGCAGGAAAAAATGTTATTATTAGATTTTTATGAAAAAAAAAGATTGTTAAAGCACTTTGAAGGAGTAAAAAGAATATTAGAGAATTATAAAAAAAATGATAAAAAAATGCCTTTTAAGGATGTTGAGTATTATTATAATGCTTTTTTGCTGGAAAGAAAAAGTAGCTTAGTATTAAATATTCGACAAAAAGGACAACAAAATAGTGGTTTTCAAAAACGTGTTCACAGTTTAGACCAATATTATTTATTGCAACAACTCTATTATTATTGTGAAATTATTAGTCGAGCAAAAGTATTAGGTGATCAACAATATCAAGCACCACTAATTGAAGAATTATTATCTTTTTTACCCAAAAGTAAGTATATCAATAATGTTTCTATTGCACTCTATTATCAGGCAACTTTAATGTTAAAAAATATAGAAAATATAGGAAATTATAGAACATTGAAAGAGCTATTACATAATCATCATGCTTTACTAGAACCTATGAAGATGAGAAATTTATATGCCTATGCTCGAAATTTTTGTGTTTGGCAGCCTAAGGAAAGACGTGCAGAATTTATGAAAGAGTTGCTGAGTTTATACGATATGCAATTGAGTCAAGGTTTATTATATGAGAATGGTTATTTAATTCCACCTTTATTTAAAAATATTGTTACTACTGGTTTGAAGATTGGGGATTTGGTATGGACAGAGCATTTTATTGAAAATAATATAGAAAAAGTAGAGCCTAAGTACCAACAAGAGGTTTCAGATTATAATTACGCTCACTTGCATTTTCATCAAAAAAAATATGTCGAAACAATTGATTTACTCATAGAAAAAGTGGAAAATGAAAAGGTGAAAGTGCGTAAATTTGAAGATATTTTTTATCAAGTAAGTGCTCGCCGTTTGCTCATTAAAGCTTATTATGAATTGGATGAATTTAAAATTGAAGATGCTTTTAATAATTTAGAGGTCTTTTTAAGCATGAATAAAGTCACCATTGCCGCAACAACATTGGAAAGGAATCGCAACTTTATTAAATTGTGTAAACGTATGTACAAACTGTCACCTTATGCAAAAGGAAGACAGGAAAAATTGAGCAAAATAGGTGCAGATATAGACAATACCCCCCAAATCGCCGATAGAAAATGGATAGAACAGAAATATAAGGCATTATTGTAATTGGTAGAGACACAAAATTTTGTGTCACTATCATACAGGATAAATCCAAAAATCAATATAAGTCCTTGTTTATAAAAATGTTATTATTGTTCTTGTAAAAAATATATTCAATAAAAAAGTTTGAAATAAACTGAAATCTTGTAGATTTGTTAATCTGATACTAGGCAATTTTTTTAAAAAAACTATTATACAAACAATTCACTATACAAATAATTCACAACACAGACAATTCACTATACAAATAATTCACAACACAGACAATTCACGTAAAGACAATTCATGAATTGTCTCTACCATACCTAATTACTGAATTTTAAAAGATACTCCAATGTTGTTTGACAATTTTCCCCTTTCAAAAACAATGGCTCTTTTGGGTGCCCTTTTATTTTTTACAGCAACTATTGAGAACTTACAAGCACAAGAACTACCCAAAAATATCAGCCATGTTTTTTCTAATGTAGCCACTATTCAACAGCGTACTATTGCAACAGAAAATGGCAAGATGAACTGTCCAACTCCGCCTGTTTATCGAACCTATGATGGTAGTTGTAATAATGTAAATTTTCCAGACTATGGTAGGAGTGGCACCGCATTATTGCGCGAAGTACCTGCCGAATATGGCTTAAATGATCCCAATAATGAACTCAATCCACGTTCAGGGAGCAACCCAAGAAATATTAGCAACTATCTGTCGGCACAATCGGTATATATGCCAAGTAATTATCAACTAAGTTCTTTTGTATTTACTTGGGGGCAGTTTTTAGACCACGACATCACCCTTACACCCATTCCAAGTGCGGATGCGGAAGTGGAGGAGGTACATCTACCCAATGGCGAACCTATACCACCCGACGGCCTCAATGGTTTGACGACCTGCATTGAATTTGAACGCTCCTCAATACATCCGGGCACGGGTACAGCAGCTGTTTGTCGAGAGCAGACCAACGAAATCACCGCTTGGATTGATGCGTCTAATGTGTATGGCTCCGACCAAGTGCGCGCTGATTGGTTGCGTACTTTTAGTGATGGTAAACTCAAAACCTCTACTGATGCGACTGACCCTAGAGGTTTACTGCCTTTTAATACAACAAATGGCGAGCAAACAGGCAGCCTTGACGTTACGGCTCCCGAAATGGCAGACGATACACCGATTACCTTTGTAGCTGGCGATGTTCGGGCAAGTGAACAGTCAGGTTTAACGGCTTTACACACGCTATTTGTTCGAGAACACAACCGCATTTGCGATGAAATTATGGCCAACCCTGCCAATGCTGGTTTGAGTGATGAAGCTATTTATCAACAAGCAAGAAAGAAGGTCGGTGCTTTGATGCAGGTGATTACTTACCATGAATTTTTGCCAGCTTTGGGCTTAACGTTGCCTGCTTATAAGGGCTATAAGAACAACATTCAGCCCGATATTATGAATGTATTTGCAACGGCAGCCTATCGCTTAGGGCATACAATGGTGACGGACGAATTGCTATTGTTGGATAATGATTGTAACCCAACAGGCACAGGTACAACAGCTTTAGGGGTGGCAACGCTTTTAGAGTCCTTTTTTAATCCGCAATTGGTTTATGAAAATGGTATTGACCCGTTTTTGAAAGGTTTAGCCACACAAATACAGCAAAAAGTAGATGCTCAAGTAGTCAGCACTTTGCGGAACAACCTATTTGGGCCGCCGATGTCAGGTGTTTGCGGTCTGGATTTGGCGACCATTAATATACAGCGTGGGCGCGATCATGGCTTGCCTGACTACAATACAGTTCGCACCCATTTTGGATTAGCTCCAATTAGTAGCGTTGCCGATATTACTAGCGATTTTAATGTGCAATTGGGCTTATCTATGGTCTATCCGAGTGAGTTTAAAATTGATCCCTGGGTGGGCATGTTGGCAGAAGACCAATTGCCCAATAGTAGCTTAGGACCCACTTTAACCGCCGTATTAAAAGAGCAATTTACTCGATTGCGAGACGGTGATTTTTATTATTATCAAAACGATCCTACGCTGACTACTGCGGAGATTGCCGATATTGAAAACACCACTTTAGCCGATATTATTCGCCGAAATACCAATATTACCAACATCCAAAATAATGTATTTTTTGCCCAAGATTGCGCTTGTACAATGGCAGTTAGTACTACGGCTGCAACGACCTCCAATAGCACTATTTGTCAAGGGGAAAGCACACAATTGACTGCTATAGGAGGCACAAGTTACCAATGGAACCCGTCAATAGGGCTAAATAATACAACTATTGCCAATCCAATTGCGAATCCTTCGTTATCAACAATTTATACAGTTACAATTACTGATGCCAACAATTGCTCAACTATTGAACAAGTGACCGTTAATGTAGATTGCCCTACTTTTTTACAAGCAAAAATTTACCTAGAAAGTGCTTATACAAGCAATGGATTGATGCACACAAATTTAAATGCCTTACTGCCCAATAGTCAGCCATTTAATGCAAGCCCTTGGCAGTATGATGATTTGGGTTTAGAAAGCAATGTGGCGATACCTACGGATGTGGTAGACTGGGTATTGGTAGAAATTAGGGATGTGATTGATGTCTCTACAATTGTAGAACGACAAGCAGCATTTTTATATAAAGATGGCACGATTCAATCGGTTAATGGTGGGGGAGAGGTGATTTTTCAAGCCTTACAAAATAATACGCCTTATCATTTAGTGGTAAGAAGTCGCAATCATTTAGATGTGTTAAGTGCTGCTGAAATAGTTATTATAAATGATGTGTTAACTTATGATTTTTCTATTGCTGCTAATCAAGCGGCGGGTAATGGTCAGCAAACAATGGTAGATACAGGCATTTTCGCGCTTCATGCTGGCGACATAGATTGCAATGGAGTCATTACAGTCAATGATTACAATAAGTACGAAAACCAGTTGAACACAGGTAGTACGATTAGTGTGTATGTGGTTGGCGATTGTGATATGGACAGTAATATTAGCATCAGCGATTTTAATGCTTATCAACCAAATGCCAGTATTATTGGCGTGAGGGCGATAAGGTATTAGCTTTTTGGATTTTTGGATTTTTGGACTTTTGGACTTTTGGACTTTTGGACTTTTGGACTTTTGGACTTTTGGAAATTAGAGATTAGAATTTTGTTTTTTTTTAAAAAAAATACATTTTTTAAATTCGTAATTTCTAATTCGTCATTTTTGCCGTTTGATTTTTTGCAATAGCATTTTTTTGCGTTCCTCATCTGTTGTGGTTTGGTTAAGCCATTTTTTAGCTTTTCCATAGTGTTTTAGTTGAATATTAATATCTGCTAATTTGAAATTGGCTTCGTCATCAAAGCTATTGATACGGATTGCTTGTACATAATAATTGCGTGCTTTTTTGATTTGCCCTCTATCAAAATAGATATTTCCAATACCCGTCAAGGCTGGATAATAATAGGGGTGATGGTGTAACGCTTGTTCATAATTTTTTAAAGCCACTTGCGTTTTTCCTTGTTTATACTGTGCCAAAGCAATGTAATAATGTAAAGGGCGAGCATATTTATTAAGGGTATAAAATGGAGAAAGTGCTTTATTTGTTCTTGTTTCCAAAGACTGCCATTGCGCTGCTGATATATTTTTTTTCAAATAAAAAGAATATTTTGCCCCTTGATACCGCTTTATGGCTATATGAGTAGATAGTAAGAGCATAAATGTTGTTAAAATACAAGCAATACGCATTGTTTTTTTTGATAAATAAAAAGAAAAAAAGGCTTTATAATTAGGGGTTTGTTGAATATAGTAAACTAAAAAAGCGATTAAAACCATCAATAGACTTTGTATCAATAATAGCCTTCGAACGCCAATAAATAAACTAATGCAGAGGTAACCAACAAAGGCGGCTGATAAAATTAATAAAGGATATTGGTAGGTGCTTCTTTGCTGAAAGGCTTTTAGTGTTGCCCAAAATAGGTTGCCCAAAAGCAATAAATGCAAACTCAAACCTACTGTACCCAATTCTGACCAAATCCATAAAAAATCATTATCTGGATGTAGATAAGAGCGACCTACAGAAAAACGTTCTACACCTTCTGCGCCTTCGCTCAATATTGCTACTGCCCAATTTCCAGTACCTACTCCTAATAAACATTGATGCTGGATCATATCGGCGGTTTTATCCCACAAACGCAAACGTTGTATGCCTGAGCGCGAAGTAGAATAGGTGGTGACATTCATCTTTTCAAAAAATGTTTCCTTTTTTACAATGCTTAAATTGAGTACTAATAAGGTAAACACAATAAGGCTAAATAAGCCGCCAAGTACAAGTGCATGTTTTTTTAAAAAATGCCACAATGATTTTTGTAACAACAAACCAATGATAAACATAACAGTAAAAGCAACTAATCCAACCAAAACACTTCTTGATTGTAACAAGAGTAAAAATAATAACTGGAAAAAAATGCCGACTAAATAAACATAACGCCACCAGTGATTGGAAGTGCGCGCAAGTCCTAATAAGTGAAAAGAAAGCAGTAAAAAAAAGAAAGTACTTAGGGAGTGTTTATGACCTGTTAGACTTTTTAAATAGTAAAAAGAAGTACTAGACAAACTAGAGTTGAAGCCATTTGCTTTTACCCATTGTAATAAATGATAAGTGGCAAATGAGGTGTGTAGATAATAAACAAAGCCACTGAAGCAAATTACTTTAACAAAAAATATTATCGTTTTATGTCCGTAAAAATGCAATATTATTTTAGATAGAAAGTAGATGACTAAGCCAATAAAAAACTTTTGTGCCATAAATACTGCTTCGGCCGTATTAGTTGCCCATGTGATAGAGGCATATTGAAAAAAGGCAAATAGTAGCAAAAAAACATCAAAATAATGAATATTAAATAGGGAGGGAGTTCTAGAGTGAGTGTCAGCTTTTGGTTGCATATAAGTCTTATATATCCATAGGAGAATTGGAATGAGGCCAATAGATAATAATATAAAGCGTATTTCTTTATGGAAAGAGATAAAAGGTTTAGCGCAAACAATAGGGCTGATGACACAAAGCAAAATTGCTAAATAGGCGGTAACTATTTTCCAATGGTTACTTTTCTCAGTTTGCATAAAATGTTAAGTGAGTGGTGTTTGAAAAAAAACTTTAGCAGGCTTGTTGTTGGGCGAGGGTGAGCTTGGCTGGTGGGAAAACTAGCTCAATTTTAGCCCAATATGAATATCTTCAAACAGGCTTTTAGTAAGGTACAAATTTTTTGGCATACTTGATGGATGGAACAAAAAAAATCCCACAATCAATTTTGCTTGTGGGATAAGGAAAGTATAAATCACCAAAAATATAAAACTTATGAAGTATGCGTATGTTTCTAAGTTATTTGTTTAAATGAGGTTTAAGGGGACAATTGTTGTCTTTTAGTGTTTGTATATAAAAAAGTAAACAGTTTGGTATGTTTCAAATGCCATGCTTTTCAACCAAATAGTTTTTGCTTATTTTAACAGTTCGTGGATTCGTAATTAGTAGATTAGTGATTCGTTTTTGGGTTTTTTAGTTTCTTTTTGAATGAGTCCTGTAACGACGGTTTTAACCGCTATTTATCTTGTAAGTAATTGATAATTAATAGTTTATGTGTTGAGTGGGATTCGGGAGGTAAATTTCAATTTCTGATCTCTAATCGCTAATTTCTAAAAGCTAAATATCTAAAAGTCTAAATAGCTAAAAGGCAATCTCACAACTAAAGTGTTAGGAAGAAAATGAAACATACCAACAGTTTTTGAAAAAATAACCCCTCTATTTTATCTATATTTCTAAAAAGCTAAGTGGCAATAGAAAACATCAATCAGTGCTTGCAGGCTCAGAAGAATGACCATCAAAATTTTCAAAACTATCAAAAATCAATTCACCGCCATAATCTACACCCTCAAATTTTATCAGCAAATCTTTGCTAATTTCTGGATGCTCCTCACATACCGCACAATCAGATAAAGCACTTATTTCTAAGAATTCCGTTGACGTTGGAGTATCTACTATTTGTTCTTTTAATTGACTTGATGATGGTGTTGTATCTTTATACAAAGTAAAGATAACTTCGCTGTCTATCTGCTTATATTGGAGTTGTTTAAGCTGATAACCAAACTGTTGGAGTTTATCTACAATATTTACTGGTTGCACTATTTCCGTATCCAAAGACTTGCTGAGTACAATCTGTTGCTCAGGATCACAACTCAAAAAACAGGAGCTATAAGCCAAAAGAAACTGCAATTTTTGAGCATCCTCTTGGGTAAAATATTGCTTACTTTCAGAATAGTCCATCTTAAAAGTAAATTTAACTTTCTGTTGTGTTTGTTTATTATTTTGCAAAATGGGGGAAGATTGTGCTGTAGTATTTTTTGTCGCATAACTATGTTGAGCTTGCAAAGGGAAATTTATTATGCATACAAAAAAAATAAAATGAGTAATTTTTAGTAATGTTTTCATAAAGGGCAGATTTTAATTTTACTTAAATTTTTTCTTTTTTCATAGAAGGGAAATAGTTTCAATAAGGCTTCATAGGTTTTTCAAAATAAAAAGCTAGAGATGGTCCAGCATGATTAGCATTAAATACTTTTGAGAACTTAGGCGTATGTGTTATAGGGGAGTTTTTTTTAGTTGCTTTAGACAAACTGCTAAATAGTTGTTTAACTTTTGAGATTTTTTTCTTAATCATGATGCTTATTTTTGAGCTGGTAAAAATGATGAATAATGTAGTGTTTAAATGAGCTAATATATTGTGTTTGTCTATTAATGTCTCAATTCATCAGAGCTCAACAGTTTTTGGAATTTTATTTTACAATTTTTTATTTAAATTTCTTATTGCTTGGTTATTAACTATATATGCTGGGATTTTTCCAAAAAAAATGTCCTTCAATTTTTATTTACAAAAACTGTAAGACATGATAAGAGGATATTTATTTTTTGATAGCTCGCTAAATCTATGTATATTTACCTACATTTAGCGAGCTATCAGCTGCTTTTTAATATGAAAAAATTGGTTGGACGCTTTGTTTCCAGTGTAGCCAGAGGCTACGAATTTGGTTCGGCGCGAGGTGAAAAACCTCACACCTGTAAAATAAGAGGAGCAAAGTTCCACCTCGCACCAAACCAAACAATATAGGCTTTGTCTATACCCCACGATTCACCGCTCACCAATCCACAAAATCACAAACCAATCAACACAAAACCCGCCCAATGCACTGGCGAATATTCCTCTTGGGCAATCATCTGGAGTTTGGCTTGTCGCAGTGCTTCGGAATAGGATTGTTGTTCTTGTAAATGTTGTTGGAAAAAATGCTGAGTCAACTGACTACTACTTTTATCATACACTTTAAAGAGGGTGTAAATGACATTTCTCGCCCCTGCATACAAAAAGCCCCGATTCATGGCTAACATGCCCTCGCCTTTAGCAATAGTTCCAATCCCACTTTTACAACAACTTAATACCACCAAATCAGCATTTAATTGTAGGGTGTAGCTGTCATTTAAAAACAAAATACTGGTTTTAGTATCACTATCTGTTGTTTTATTAGGGGATAAAACAATACCCACTGCATCGGTATTTTTAGCTTCCTCATAGCCATGAGCAGCAATGTGAATGTATTTTTGATTTTTAATAGCCGTTTTAAATTGTTTAAGGCTCGCTTTTTCGTGGAGGTAGGTTTGTGTAGGAATATTTTGTTGCTCAAAAAGCTGTTGTATTACGTTGACTTCTTTTTCGGAGTAGATTAGTTCGGCAAATTCATTATCTCCAATCAATACCGAGCGCATCGCATCTTTTGGCAAGGCTTTGGAATTGTTGGAATGAGGACTAGACGACTGCGGTGCATCTTGTGTATCTACTACAGTATCAGCGTAAACAGGCGCGAAACCAACAAAGCTATCTGAATGGATTAAATCATGGGGCAAATGGATATTTTGGTACAACAAACTCGCCGAATAATGGTAGCTGATGTTATACTGCTGAATAAGGTAGGGCAATTGATTAAAACTACCAACTTTGATGGTTTCGGCATTGTTTGTGAGGAGGCACTCAAAAGGTAGTTGATGCAGTTCTTCATGTGGAATAATGATAAGGTCGTTGATTGCTTGTTCATTTAGTTGCTCCTGTGCAGGTGCAAGCAATAATTGATAGAGGTTGTAGGCAATTTGAGTATATTTGACAAAGCGTATTTGTCGAAGCATTTTGTGCAATTTCTGGATCAATTTGTCGAAATCTTTGGGTTTATCAATGGTGTAAATGTCAAAACTTTTTTTGGTGATGGTGAAAATGTAAATGTGTTTTTCGCCTATAAAATAATTGAGCAAAGCTTGTTGTGTTTGTAATTGATTTTGCAATTCTACTACAGTTACAATTTTATGGTTGTGTTTAATTTGGTGATATTGTGGGTAGTTCTTTTCCAGTTGCTCTAGTAGGTCTCGGTATTTTTGCTCTGCTATTTGAAACTCATGGTATAGTTCTGCAAGTTGTTCTTCCAGTTTTTGATTATCTTTTTGTTGAAAAAAATGCAATTCTATTTGTTTTATTTCTTGTTGCAAATAATTTATTTCTGCTTGTAAATTATATTCTTCATCAAGGATATTTTGAGGAATATTGGCTTGCACTTTCGCTTGATTGTGTGAAAGATTATTGGCTAAAACTTGCCCTTTGCTTTTTTCACAATATTCAAAAGCTAAGTGTTTACAATCATCATTTGTAAAGGCATAAGAAAATTGCTCCTTTGGATAAGTCTGCTCATTCCATTGGGCAATTTGTTGAGTAGCCTGTTTAAAAGCTTCAGGATTTTGTTGAGCTACTTTAGCTGCGGCGATTGCATTTTGTAGCCCCTGTAAATACAATTGAGAGACTTGCTCACTAAATGTCAGTTCACTACTTTTTGTATCAAAATAGTTACTTATTTTTTGTTTTAATAAACTGCAAACTTGGTAGGTAAATAAGGCCATCGTTAGTTTTTGCAAATTAGAAGTTTCGCTGTGATATATTTTTATCAAACAATTTGCTTTTGCTAATAAATAAGTATATAAATGTTGATAGGAAATGGTGTCTTCTGTTATAGGATTTGTATAAATGTTTTGCTCTTTATATTGAATGGTACAAGCGTTAATGGCTTTTTGCAATTGTTTAAATGCTTGTTCATATTGTTGTTGATTATTATATAGTAGTGCTATATTGTGATGTGCATCTGCTACATAGTTGCTTTTTTTGCCATAGTTATTTCTATCAACTGTCAATGCTTGTTGAAAATAGTTAAATGCTTGTTGATAATTTTCTTGTGTTTTGTATATCTCACCTAGCCCAGTACATACCTGACTTAATAAAAATAAGGTATCTACATTATTATTGCGTTTTTTTAGGTGTTGGAGAACTTTATGGTATAATTCAGTAGCTTTATGTTGTTCACCGCTTTCGGTATATACCTGAGCCCAAGTAGTGTATATGTAATATATCTGAATGTTGTTTTTATTAGTGTCTATTTCCTTAGCTATCTGTAGAGCCTTTTCCATATGGTACTGTGCCTTTTTAAGTGCTTTTAAATTACCATAGATTCCTCCCATGTTCATGTGTACATAAGCTAAATTGTTGTCTTTCTTTGGGTGATTTTTAAAGCAAGTTAAAGCTTTTTGGTAATACTGTATGGCTAAATAATAGCTATTAATACTAGAATAAAACATACCAAAACTCACATACAGTTTTATGAAAAAACCAATTTTAAGATTATTCATTCCTGTACTAACCGCCATCGCTTTTTTCAAATGTTGTAAGGCTTTTCGGCTATTTTGTCTTCGATAAAAGAAAAAATAGAGCACATGTAAGCCAGGTAAGTAGTGTTTATATTGCTCAGGAGCTTGCTGAAGAATCTTATAAAATTGTGCTAAGTACCTATGTTGTGCATGTCTATCCGTTAATTTAGTACCTATTAAAGACAAGTTATAGTATATCTCAATAATGATAGCGTGATGTATGCCCAAGATAGATTCGTAACGAGCAAGCCCTTTCTCTAAGTATTGAATACAAATAGCTGTTGCATGTCTGTTTATATAAAAGCGTGTTTGGGCAATTCGATTATATAAACTAAGCGCAAGTTCAGGTTTTACTACTGTTTGCTGGTCCATAATCACCTCTGCCTCTGTTAATATAGGCATCATGTTCTGATAAGTGAATGTATCCAAACGTATTTTAGCAATTCTGACAACTGATTCGAGATATTTTTCCCATTGTTGTGTTTTTTTAAAAATGGGCATAATTTCCTCATAGATGATTAAAGCATCATCGTATTTTTTTTCTTCAAATAATTGTTGCGCTTTATCAAATTGTTCTAGGCTTGTTTTTAATTGATCGATTGAGGTCATAGCAGATTAATTAGTTTTGAATAGAATGTTTAAAATGTTAAGTTGTTGTCCGTTGTCTTGATTTCAACATAAGTCTCCTATCTCAGGTCCCACATCTCCTGTCTAAATATTCACCAGCCAATCAACACAAAACCCGCCCAGTGTTTGGGTGTATACCCTTCCTTAGCAATCAGTTGACGTTTAGCGGCTTGTAGGGCTTTGGCATAGCCTTGACTGTGGGTGAGGATTTGCTCAAAAAAATGCTGGGTAAGTTCGCTGCTTGCCTGATCGTAGACTTTAAATAAGGTATAAACCACATTTTTAGCTCCTGCATGTAAAAAACCTCGATTCATAGCAAGCATCCCTTCGCCTTCCGCCAATCTGCCAATCCCACTTTTACAACTACTCAACACTACCAAATCAGCAGACAATTTTAAGCCATAAGTATCTGAAAGATAGAGGATACTGTCCGTTATTTTTTGGGTGTTTTCATCAGGAGAAAAAAGAATACCAGTCAATTCTTTTTCTAGCTCATGATCATAACCATGTGCAGCAATGTGAATGTATTTTTTGTCTTTTACCGCCTGCTTAAACTGCTCAATAGTTGCTTGTTCATGTAAAAAACTTTGTGTAGAAATATTATTTTGGTTAAATAAATTTTCCACTGCCTTGATTTCTTGCTCCGAAAAAATAAGCGCAGCATAGGTTTCTCCCCCAATTTTTACATCCCTTGTAGCCCCTCGCAAAGTCATAGGGCTTGGCAACATAGAAGGTACTGCCTGTGTTGATTGTGCTGTGGAAGTACTGGCAGCAGTAGGTGGCTTATCTTCGGTATTGGGCGCCTTTTCTGTGTAAACAGGGGCAAAACCAACAAATCCATCGCTTTCTTCCAATGGTGTTGTGGAGGATAAATGACTTTCATAAAAAAACCTAGTAGAATAATGATAACTGATGTTATACTGTTGTAGGAGATAAGGCAGGGCAGGATATTGTCCATTTGGAATAGCTTGTGCATTGTTGGTGAGTAGTGCCTCAAAAGGGATTCTGTTCAACTGTTCATGTGGAATAATCAGTAGATCGGTAATTTGATTGGCTTGCAGTTGTGCTACAATAGGGCTTACCAATAGTTGATATAATTCATGGGCTATTTGAATATACTTTTTATAGCGAAGTCGGTTAATGGTTTTTAGGAAATCATTGATTTGTTTGGCAAAATTATCAGCTGCTTTTTGCCGATAAATATGGAAACTATCTTTGGTAATACAAAAAATGAAAATTGACGTTTCTTCATTATTGGGTAAGGGAATTCTATTTTCTATGGGATTAACAATAAAATAATTGACTAAGGCTTGATTCGGAGCAAGTATTACCTGCAACTGCTCAATGGTAATTGTTTTATTTTTATGTTTTATATTCTTATATTCTGGATGGTGATGAGTTATTTCTTGTAAAATAGCTTGTAAATTTTCATTACACTCAAAATACTTTGTTTGCATTTCTGCTAAATAAAGATTTTGCGTTTCCTTTTCTGCTTCATCAATTAGTGTTCTTAGTTGACTTTCAATTTGTTTAATTTCTCTTTGATAGTAAAGCAAATCTGCTTGCAAATCTGCTTCTTTATCTAGTAAAGCTTGTGGAATATGGGCATTTAATTTTGCTTTATTTTCCTGCAAACCATCTAGCAGTGCCATCCCTCTTCAAATTTAGCTTGGTTTAATAAATTGTTTTCTTGAAATTGTTTTTTGGCTTCTGCTACAGTTAACATATTGCTTTTTTCTGAAGTGTTTACTGTCAATACGTTTTATATGATTCCAATATACAATTTTTTCATAACATTATATGCTGTTTTAGCTTTTTTTTTGAAAAAAAAAGGAAAAAAGGTGTTATTCACAGTTTGTGAATGACTTTCAAAAGGTCACATCCGAAATCTCCTGTCATTCAGGCATCAAATCCTTCTGTATAAAAAATTCCCCAATCAATAACTGATCCTCAACGCTCAATTTCCAGTAGTAGCGTCCGGGAGCATAATCATTTGGATTCAGTTGAATGGTAAAATCAGTGGTTTGCGGTGGATATTCTTGAGCGTATACTTCATTGAACTGATTGTCTTCCACAATGAGTTCCAACTCCTCCGTTTTACTCAAGGGTTTTTCCAATGAAAACTGCAACTGATAGTCTACACAATCATAACTAGTAGGCGGTGAGAGCAGTATATCAGTAGCAGCAGCACGCAGGGAAATACGGGCTAATTGTGTTTGGTAAGCTGGAACAGGAGCAAATAACTGTAGCAGCTGTTCTAGGGTATAGTTCAATTGTTGATTTAAAGTATCCAAGAAGCTTTGTTTTTTTTTATTTTGCTTCAATTGGCTAGTCAAAAAACTTAATCTTTGACTCATGCGATTCACTTCACCTTGCACTAACCCCTGGTGAAGTACCTGCATAAACTCTAATTGGGCTTTTATGTCAGGATTTTCTCCACATAACTGTTGGACTTCCTTTTGTTCTTTTGCAGTGGCTTTACCTTTAACAAAACGTTCTAATAAGGCTTGAATATATAGTTCGTCTTTCATGATATGAAATCGTCTTTTGAATGATGTTGTTTGAATATCGTTTGTAGTTTTTTTAGGCATCTGCTTTTTTGTGTGTAAAGTACTCTTAGACTTTTGTAATTTAATTTTTCTGCAATCTTTTCTGGCTTTATGTCATACAAAATAGACATGCTAATGATGGACTTACAGGGCTCTTTCATATTGGCTAATGTCTGTTGAATAGCGATTACCAATTTTGATGACTCGGGCTTTTTTTCTTCTATATATGTGGTATTTTCCAGTTGTGCTTTATCCATTTTCACAAACAACTGTTGTTCTTTCTGTTGTTTCCTCAGTTTTGCCAAACAAGTATTTTTACCAATAGCATATAAATACGTTTTTAAACTACTATTTTTTTCCTCAAAACGGCCTTCCAAAATATTGCGGTACATTAGTAGTATACTTTCTTGGTAAATATCAGTTGCCATTTCTTCCGTAATAGAATATTGTTTTTGCAGCCATGCTAAAAATGGTTCATATTGTTCTACATAAAACTCCTCTAATGCCTTTTGCTCTCCACTTCTAATTCGCTGCAACAACTTACGTGTTTGAGAAAAAAGATTTTTCATACTATTAGTGTTTAGATGGCAAAAATATCAACAATAATAGGATTTTTTTTGAAAAGTTTTTAATTCTTATTAGAATACAGTACAAATAAAAAAGAATAAATTGATTTTTTTGCTCTTTTTTTAAAAAAAAATAGAGTGCTTTGTTACAACTTGGTGTAAAATGTTATTTAGAAAGGTTTAACCCCATAAGTTATTAGAGTTTGGAGCTAAATTGACTTTTCGCCTTTTATTTCATTAACAAAAACAATAATAATTTCTTTAAATGTTGTATAGCTTTGATTAATAAAGCAAAAAGCATTGGTTTTAAAACTCATTAAAAAAAATAAAACCTTTAAAACCTTGTAAATTTGTAACCTTTTAGAGTTTGGAGCTAAGTTAGGTTTTCGCCTTTTATTTTATTGACTAAAATAACAACAATTTAATTAAAATTTGTATACCTTTAATTAACAAAACAATAGGTCTTGTTTTTAAAATTTATTTTAAAAATAAAAAACTTTAAAACCTTATAACTTTGCAACTTTCCAAACTCTAATAACCTTCCAAACTCCATAAGTTAGATTCATTCATTGGTGATGATGAACTTGTAGAGATACAAAGTTTTGT
>JAHDHV010000061.1 GCA_020631155.1 Bacteroidota bacterium
TGTTTCTTTTTTTATCAAGTAAAAAAGAAAAAAACGTAGGGAAAGGGACACTTTTTAAGGTTAAGAGCAATAGTTGTTATATGACATCCCTCTTTTTCTGACACACTCAAATTCGTAAGTAAGTAGACAAAATTAAACAACTATTGGATTTATTATAAATTATCTCATATCTAAGTACTTATTATCTTTTCAACAAACCATTTTTTCTTTCTTGATAAACCAGTGCAACTATATAAACAATAATCAATACTATTTTTCCTAAATAACCCAAAACTAATGAATCATCTAATAAACGACCTATCAATTGATTATCTATTAAAAATAAAAGTACTGCCAACAATAAATATCGCGCTATCAAATGGAGATCATAAGGAATAGGGTAGTAGCGTTTACTCAATAGATAGGATAAACCGACCATTGTTATATAGCAAATCAAGGTAGCCCATGCTGAACCAATGTACCCAATCACAGGAATTAACAATATATTCAAAACAATGGTAATTGTAGCTCCTGCCAATGCCATAAATGCCCCGATTAAGGTATTATTCGTCAATTTATACCAGATGGATAAGTTATAATAAATGCCCAAAAACAAATTCGCCATCAACAAAATAGGTACAACTACCAAACCTTCATGATAACGCTCGCCTATAAAATATTTAAACACATCTAAAAATATGGTTACCCCTAAAAAAATAAAACCGCCTACCAACACAAAATACTTCATCACCATAGCATAGGTATTCGCTGCATTCTCCTGTTTGGATTGACTAAAAAAGAAAGGCTCGGCAGCATAGCGAAACGCTTGTGTAAACAAGGTCATCAGAATGGACAGTTTGTAACAAGCTCCATAAATACCAACTTGCGCCAAATTGCCTTCCAAATCATAGGGCAATAAGTATTTCAATAACACCCGATCCAGCATTTCATTGATCGTTCCCGCAAAGCCAACTACCACCAAAGGCAAGGCATAACGCATCATTTTTTTCCACAAATCCACATCAAACGACCATCGGATACTTCGCAATTCGGGAAGTAATAACAATAATGTAACCGCACTTGCTACCAAATTACTAATGAAAATATAGCCTACCCCAACGCTAGGATCGTAAATATTGTTGATAAGTGGAACGTTATCCACAATTTGTGGACAAAGTACGATAAAAAACAGATTCAAGCCAATATTAATGCCGATGTTGGCAAATTTAACCAATGCAAAACGAACTGGACGTTCTTCGTAGCGCAAATTGGCAAAGGGGATGGCTGCCATAGCATCGAAGCCCAAGACTAGGGCAAACCAAATGACGTATTCTATATGTTCAGAATATTGTATGGTATCGGCAATGAAGGGGGAAAATAGAAGAAATAGACCAACAAGTAGTGCCGAAGAACTGAATAAAGACCAGATAGCGGTGCTGTAAACATTAGCCGGTTCTTTGGCATCTTTGACATAACGAAAAAAAGCGGTTTCCATGCCGTAGGTGAAGATGACCATTAAAAAACCGACATAGCCGTATAATTCTGTAACAACCCCATATTCAGCAGGTAAGAAATAGCGTGTATATAAAGGCACCAACAGGTAATTAAGCAAACGTCCAATGATACTACTCAATCCGTAAATGGCGGTTTGCCCAACTAATTTTTTTAATAAAGAAGCAGAAGAAGATTGTGTCATAATGAATCAGTATACTTTTTTGCTGCAAAATTAAGTAACTGAGATGTAAGACATAAGATATAAGACATAAGATTTTTTGGTTTTGTAAATGGGATGTCGGATTTGTAATTTTGAATTGTTAAATTAATGTAGAGAAAAGGCACGCCTTTTCTCGGTTAGAACAAATGAGCACAAAAAAAGGAGGCTACTCCTAAAAGTAGCCTCCTTAAAAGGTAAATTATTGTTTTGTATAAATGTGGACGCGGCAGTAATAGTTTAATTTTTTTCTAAAATCATATCACATTCTTCGCCTTCGCCATCACTGATGAAAGATACTTGATAAGCAATTGAAACTGTTCCAAGAGCTTCGTTAATTGTGCCAAGTGTAGTACTTGAAAAACGGAGTTCACCAATATCTTGTGAAGGAATACTAAATTGAGTTTCTGATTCAATTTGTGCATACACATTAAAGCCATAAGCACCAAAATTCTCAATCAAAAATTGGTCAAGATTAGAAGGGTGTGCAGAAATTATAGCTTGATAAGTATTTGTTCCGGTTTCTGTACAAATATCTTCTCCAATATAAGTGCCTAAATATTTATTCCGAGTAACAGTTTCACAACCTATAGCATTACCATCAGCATCATAGTTAGGCTCATAACCAGGATTACAGTTACAAGTACCTTGACCGTCATCTTCACAAGTAGAGTTTGGTGGACATTCTATAATGCTACACTCTAATAGTTCACAATTGTTACCATAGTAGCCAGTTGGACATTCACACTCAGCAACACCAAATTGATCGACTACACATTCGCCGCCATTATCACAAGTTATTAAATCACAACCCTCGTTGTCATCGCTAGTACAAGAATAAAAGGTAACAGCTCCCATAAGAAGCGTACCCATAAAAAACATTTTAATAAGATTTAAGCTGTTCATTGTTGATTTTTTTGTTGTTATTTAAATAAATGTTTAAGTAGCTGATTATTAACCTTTTTACAAATACCTACTCATCCATTAAATGCAAACTGTAAGCCATAGTAATTGTTGTATCCATTTACTTTAAAACAAGCATGATTAAAGATATTTTAGTCTAAAATATGCATTTTTTTAGTCAAAAACTATGGAAATCAGTTTTTAGACTGTTATATGATTTCTAAGTTTAACAAAATGCAGAACAAAGGACACTTTAGTATATTAGTATTGTGTAAAAAAGATATTTTGAGTGAGTTAAAGAAGAAAAAAGCCTATACATGCTATATATAAAAGAAGCTTGTAGGATTAGGTTTTGGGTTAGCGTTAGCTAAAAAAATAAGTTATAAATTTTTTAAACTCTTAGTTTAGAAGCAAAAAAAGTGTAGAACGTTGTATGAGTTGGTAAAATGGGCTAATTTTTATTGTCTTGTACTATGGTTAATTTCCGTCTTGTCTTTTCACTACATTTTCTGAAATAATAGATAAAGGTGCAGGCAGTACACCTAGCTCCAATATATCGGCAAGGTCTTGCGCTGTGGATTGGTCAAAATTGCCGGTGATCCGCGCTTGCCCATTAGTAATTTGCTGGTGAACCAATGGTGCAGCATATACTCGCCCATCCATAACAATGGCTAAATGTTTGTTGAGATAGTGTTTGGTAATATTTGCCCATTCTTGTGTAGCTTTTGGAGTCATTTCGACCAAAACAACAGCTCGCCCTGCATCATCTAAGCTAGGGTAAGCGTTCAGCACCATGCGATTATCTAACAAAGGGCGATTTTTGGCTTTCAAAGCATACAGCCGGTATAGTTTTTTGCTTTTGCCTGCAAGTGCTTTGGCAGCTATGGCAAATGTTAAATCAGGTGGAAAAAATTCACGAACAGCAGGCATTTGAAAAGCTTTGGATAATTGCTTCACTTTATCTGGTTCAATGAATCCAATAATAGGCTCATTCATATTTTTAGAAAGGGTAAACATGTCTAAAAGAGGGGTATGCTTGGCAAATTGATTGTCTAGTTTTTGAAGGGTACTATTGGCGCGCTGTAGGCGTTCTTGCAGGGCAGCAGAGTTATAGTATAATTCACAAAAACCCAATTTGCCGCGTGTAGACAATAACATCTTGATGCGCTTTGGCTTATCTACATAACGTACCTGCGCTGAAATCTGATTATCATTAGCATGTAGATCAAAATTGCGCTCAGAAAAACCGTAGACCCGTAAGCGATCTGCTAAAATGCCGAGTGTTAGTTGGCTTTCCTCAACCGTAAAAGTTTTTTGATTGGCCTTTTCTAATACCATTTCTACCTGATAATCTCCATTGACATAAGCACAACTGGAATAAAAAAGTAGGCCTAGAATGATGAATAAATGATGAGTGGAAATAAAGCGCATATTATGGAATATTAAGTACCTAGACAAAATTAATGTTACAATAGAAAAAGACTAAACTACTCATTTCTAATACTTTAGCACAAAATTGTGCACAATTAAATAGTGCTTGGCACTTAGATTCAAAAAAACGGATACTATTAAGCTTGTAAAAAACATAAGATATAAGATAAGACATAAGATAATTTACTTATCATCAAAGTCCTATAAACTTCACCTGTTAGTATCTTTCTACATGCTTAACAATATCCGACTAAGTAACTAGACAAAATTAAACAATCATTGGATTTCTCATAAATTGCTAATAGTGAGTTAATTATCTCACGTCTCATGTCTTAAATCTTATGTCTAGGTACTTATTTAGCTAATTCGCTAATTGTCTTTACTTAATTGTTTGGTATGTTTCATTATCATCCTAACAATTTGCCTCTAAAATTGATATTTTGATATTTAGACTTTTGGATTTTTAGCTGTTAGAAATTAGCGACCAGAAATTGGAAATTATCTTTTGAACTTTCTTGTAGCTATCAATTTTTGATTCTTAATTATTTATAAGAATTTTAATGGCTAAAGCCGTAGTTACAGAACTCATTCAAAAAGAAACTAAAAAGCCCAAAAACGAATCACTAATCTACTAATCACGAATCCACGACCTATTAAGTACTACACAATAATTAAACGGGACTCTTTGTTTGATTAAAACAATGAAAGCCAATACTTTAGAATAAAATTGTGTACAATTAATTAGTGCTTGGCACTTAATATAAGCACAAACTGTTTGGTTGGAAAGTAAGGCATTTGAAATATACCAATTGTTTACATTGAATTATAATCGTTGCAACTGCTGGATGTCATGGCCATAAATATCTTCACGATGTTGTAATTCGCCATTTTTATCTACCCAAGTCGTTAAGTAATTAATGTGGACTTTGATGGAGGTAGGAGGTTTAATAAACTGCTCTTTGCCGCTGTCCATGGCTTTTTGAATTCGACCCATTGACCAGCCGCTTTTGCCTTTTAACAATTTAGCAGCAAATAAAGCAGGCTCAGATACGCGAATACAACCATGACTTTGCGCTCGCATGTCGCTATCAAAATCTACCTTGTTAGGGGTATCATGTAAGAAAATACTGTGATTATTTTGGAACATAAATTTGGCTTGCCCCATTGCATTTCTTTTCTTTGGACGTTGTTTTAAACGAACTCTTTTAAGATCAACAGTATGCCAGTTGATGCTGGTTGGCGATACTTTTTTGCCATCCAATAGCACATCTACATCAGTTACAATTAATACGGCAGGGTCTTTTCGGATAAATTCCAGTTCCTCTTGTGCGATGCTGTAAGGTAGGTTCCAACTTGGGCTTAAAATTACATTTAAAAACTTCTTGTTCATCATAACTGGCGTTTTGTTGTTTACCTCACCAACTACTGATATAATATCGGCAATTGCCTTATCATTTTCTATTACATAAGTTTTGTACTCAGGAATATTGACCCACACATATTTTTTGCCGGGATAGTCAGGAGTCCAACGGTAGCGATTCATGGCCAATTTAATTTCTTGGATGCGTGATTCAAAAGATACATTCAGGGCATTGCGTGTACGCTGATCGGCAGTTCCCGTAGCAGGCAGACCGTGTCGCCGTTGAAACTTTTTCAATCCATTGGTAACAGTGCCATCAAAACTAGCCGAACTAGTATTGGCATAGTTAGCAGGCAAATCGCCCATAGCGGCTAGTCTTCGAGCCAATGCGCCAACTTGACTCCCCGAATCGCCCGGGCCGATTTCATAAGTAAATAGTTCCCAACCGCCTTTTTTGGCTGCTGCTTGGTATTGTTGAATTTTTTTGGTTAAACTCCAGTAAGCATCTTTTTTAGGGCAAATAGAATTGACCGCACTCACAGGGTCATTGCCTTTGGTGATACCACTTAGTAACTGTACCAAATCCCTTTTTCGCCAAACAACTTCCCATTCTTTAGCAGGGCGAAAACGGCCATGCAGGAGGTCACTGCCATAGTTCATAAAAGAATTACTGAGCAATACATCTAATTTACCTCGTTTGCTACTACTTAAAGCTGCCCCTCTTGCTGCTCCTGCTGCACTCACAACATCACTTAAGGCATAGTGTTCGGGGTTCAAGCCATGACGGGTTGCTCTTCGCAATGCACCAATGTAGGCATCAATTCGTTTGAAGTTTGTCCAAACAGCTCGACTGCCGCGTGCGCTGTAGAACTTTTTTAATTTTTTATAGGCTTCACTTTCATAGTTGGTATTGACACTACTTAGCAAAGTACTTTTGTCTTTTAAATATTTGCTAATACTAGCGGCTACTTCTATTTCCATAGCCTCATTCATAGTGCCATCTGTAGCAGTATTGGCTGTTTCACTGTTTGTTGTTTTTACTGAAGGTGGTTCACTAGCAAAAAGCTGACCGCTTGCTTCTAATGTAGCAGCAGGATTAGCAAGTCTTAATACGCCGTCATCACCATTTTGTAGGGCAACAGTTGTAGTTGGCAAGGATTTTTGATTATTGGCTTGCTCTCCACAAGCACTAAATCCCATAAGCACCAACAATATAAAACAATATTCTCGAATCATAGTGTTTTGATTTATCGGTTTAGGTTTGAATTTTGTGTTGGTTTTATTAATAAAAGAGACATGAGACTTAAGATAATTTATTGTTTATATCGTTTTGTTTAATTAAGTACTATGTAATAATTAAATGGGACTCTTTGTTTGATTAAAATAATGAATGTCAATACTTTAGAACAAAATTGTGCACAATTAATTAGTGCTTGGCACTTAATTAAGTAGACAAAATTAAACAACTATTGGATTTGTCATAAATTATTGATAGTAAATGAATTATCTCACGTCTAATGTCTTAAATCTTATGTTTAAGTACTTAGCTAGGCAAAATTGAGCGTCATTTAAATCTTGTCATAAATTATTAGTCATGAATTAGTTATCTCAAGTTTCCTGTCTCACATCTTATGTCTAAGTACTTTATTTAAACTTGGGTAAAAAAATACGTAAACTTTAGGGTAAAATTGGTAAGGTATGGGTATTTACATAGGTTTGATGGTAATGTTTTACAGAAAAATTATAATTTGAATGTTTTGATAAGTATAGAAATGCTGATTTATTTTGATAAATGAGCAAAGGCTTAGTTTAACCACTATTTTGACCACTAATTTTTATTAAAATAACAATGTGGGTTTGACATCGGTTCTTAGAATTAACTTTTTTACTTTGTTGCGATGATTAGACATTAGACATTAGATGTTAGACATTAGATATTAGATGTGGATTTTTTTTATGTATGTAATGTCTTACGAATCCACGAATCCACGAATCCACGAAAGGTTATTTATTTTAAATTAAAAATATTATATTTGAAAATGACAACGTTTTTGCTATTTAAACGTTGCTATCTTTGGAATTTATTTTTTAGGAAAAAAAAGTCATTCATGAATCAAAATACGAGTTTGTGGTATATTGAGGGAGCAAATTTACAAGATAAGTTTTGCCCATATAAAAATAAGGATGAAGTCTTGTTGCAAGAACATGATGCTAAGACATTGGCTAAAGGACAGTTTGTTTATTTTCCAAACGATGTAGCAAATCATATTTATTACATTGCTATGGGGCGTATCAAAATTGGTACTTATTCTAATGCTGGCAAGGAAATTATTACGGCTGTTTTACAAGCAGGAGAAATTTTTGGAGAATTGGGACTTGCAGGAGAACGACAGCGCAATGAGTTTGCTCAAGCAATGGAAGAAACCCATATATGTGCCTTGCCTTTGCAAAATGTACAGCAACTGATGTGTGATAATCAAAACTTTGGTTTGCAAATTACACAGATGATTGGCAATAAACTGGTGCGAACACAACGCCGATTAGAGTCGCTAGTGTTTAAAGATGCACGTGCTCGAATCATTGAGTTTTTGCGCGATTTAGCTGTGGAAAGGGGGCAGAGAGTAGGCTATGAAACGCTGGTTAAAAAGTTTTTTACCCATCAAGAAATTGCCAATTTAACAGGCACATCACGCCAAACAGTAACCACTATTCTGAATGAATTGCGTGAGCAGAATCACATCTATTTTGACCGCCGTAAATTACTGGTTCGGGATTTACAACAGTTGGATCGTATGCTTACTTGAGCAATTTAGACGGGAGATTTGAGATTTGAGATTACGTTTTATTCTCCCGTTCTGTTGTTTGTTTTTCTGCTATTTGTTCTGCTTGAATTGCTTCTACTTGTTGTGGTTGAAGCAGTTTAGTCAATTGCTCAATCTTTGCATTTAGGTGATCGATCTTTTTTTCTAATTCAATATTGTTGTCAATGGTCATTTCATCTACAAAAATAGCATTGGCAATGGACACACCAAAAATACCGCCTGTTAATACCAGCGCAACAAAATAGAAGCGAATAAAAATGCGTTTCCATTGCTCGGCATCTAAATCTTTTATCACTTGTTTGGGTACATCGTTCCAGCCCTCAAGGGTAAATAGTTGGAAGATGGTATAGGAAGCAGTCATCGGGTCAGCAAATAAATCGGAACGATCAAAGAAGTGGCAGCTGACAATGGCTAGTACAAAATTAAGAGCAATTAGTACACCTAATACCAAAACAGATGCTTTGAAAGCGCGCTTCAAGCCTTGCATCAATTGATTGAGATGGGGAATGAATTCCAAAAAACGGAATAACCTTACTAACCGCAAAAGCCTAAGCATTAAAATGACTGAGGTTTTTTGTAAGGTAATAGGTAAAAAGGTTAATAATGGCGGTGGAATCATTGCAGGCAAACTGAATATCACGATTAGAAAGTCAAATTTATTCCAATTAGATGCCCAGTATTCTTTCCATGAAAAATGACAAATTTTAACTATTGCTTCTACTGCAAAAAAAACAATTAGTACATCATCTATTAGATGTATACAATATTGCCAACTGTATGGTTTTGCCCCTTTTATACTAGGGAAGGAAAGGATAAATAAAATGACTGCTGTGAATACAATGGCAGCCATGATTACTTTTTCTGATAAAAAAATTTTTTTTAATAGTTTTCGCATGGATCCGCTTCTGTTTTTTCTGCCAAAAAAGAACCTCTGCAAATATAAGTTTTTATCTTTCTTTATACAAAAGCAAAAATGCTGTGTGTTTCAATATCTTCCTAACACTTTGGCTCTGAGATTGCTTTTTAGATATTTAGACTTTTGGCTATTTAGCTATTAGAAATTGATATGAATTAATTTGTAATAAATTTTTCTTGTATGTATTTATAATTGGTTATCAATTTTTTGTAGCTAATATAATGGCTAAAGCCGCCGTTACAGAACTCGTTTAAAAAGAAATCAAAAGTCCAAAAACGAATCATTCATCTACTAATTACGAATTCACGAGTTGTTAAAGTCGGTACAAACTGTTTGGTTGAAAAACACAACATTTGAAACATACCAAAAATGCAACGATTATGTAGCTGTATTATTTGCTCTTTTAGTATTTCCAAATAAGTATCCAAAAATACTTCCACAAATCCCTCCTGCAATATGTGTAATTTGCGAAACATTATCTTCAGCCATTGCAGCTAAGGTTTCTCGACCTAAAAATAGCACAAAAATTAGAATGAAGGTTAAGGGAATGTGTTTGCTGTTGATGTTGGTGAAAGAACTCAGCAGGATAAGCATAAAAGCAATGCCACTACCGCCAATTAATCCTACATCGGGATAAATTAAAATGTGTACTACTCCTGTTACCGATGCCGTAACAACCATCATCCAAAATAAGAGGGTAGAACCATATTTTTCTTCAAGTATAGGACCTATCAACAAAATAAAGGTAAGATTACTAATGAGGTGTTGCCAACTAGCGTGCCCAAGTGTATGGGTCAATATACTTAGATAATCCAGTGGATTGGTGTGGCTAGGGTAGGGTAGAAGGGTGAAAAAAACATCTGTAATACCCATTAAGTAGCGTTGATTGAGCCACATAATGACAATACAAAAGAGGGTATAGGTTATAATGACTGGCGCATTGTAAGTGATTCTCAAAGCAGTAGATTTTTAGTAATTTAGACGTAAGATGTGAGACAGGAGATGTGAGATTTTGATAATGACTGATTTAACAACAATAAAAAAACACTATGAGTATCTGAACAAATACTCATAGTGTTTTTTATTTAACAAAAGGATATGCTAAGACAAGTCATTGGCTTAGTTGTCTTTATTAATGGTATTTTTCTTCAAATTTCTCAACCTATCTTTGATAGATTGTTTAGTTGTAGTGGTGGTTTTTGGAGTAGAAGAAGTCGTTGGAGCTGCTGTTCTAGTGGTGCTGCTAGTACTAGGAGTAGTAGTAGTAGTGCGAGTTGTCGAACTGCTACTGCCACTGTTAATGGTATTTTTCTTCAAACTTCTTAATCTATCTTTCACACTACCGCCAGAAGAAGAAGTTTTGCTGCTAGTTGTTGGGGCTGTGGTGCGAGAAGTAGAGGTAGAAGAACTACGTGTAGTTGAACTACTACTGTTAATGGTATTTTTCTTCAAGCTTCTCAATCTATCAGAAGTGCTGCCGCTGCTAGTGCTAGAAGTTTTAGCTGTCGAAGAAGAACTACTACTATTAATGGTATTTTTCTTTAAGTTTCTTAATCTATCAGAAGTGCTGCTGCTAGTGCCGCTAGTTGTTTTAGCTGTAGATGAAGAAGAACCGCCTGTGCTGATGGTATTTTTCTTTAAGTTTCTTAGTCTGTCAGAAGTACTACTGCTAGTACCGCTAGTTGTTTTAGCCGTAGAAGTTGATGACGAAGAACCACCAGAAGTAGGAATTGTTTTCTTCTTTAGACTTTCTAATCTTGACTTGGTATCTGTAGGGGCTGTTGTTTTAGCCGTAGAAGAACCACCAGAAGTAGGCACTGTATTGCGCTTTAAATCTTTCAAACGTTCTGTTGTCGTTTTTGGTGCTGGTTTTGGTGCTGGCTTCGGTGCTGGTTTTGGTTTAGCAACTGGCTTCGGTGCCGGCTTTGGTGCTGGTTTTGGCGCAGGCTGAGGCACTGGCTTAGTTTTAGGTCTTGTTGTTGTTTTAGGAGCTGGTTTTGGTGCCGGCTTTGGTTTAGGTTTTGAAGCTGTTGTTGTTGATTTTCTTGGTGGTGTATAAGACGGCTTTGAAGAAGTAGTTGAAGTTCTCTTTTTCTTAGGCGTTGTTTTAGCTGTTGTTTTAGATTTGCGAACAGCTTTTTTAGGGCTGTCTGCTTTGAGAGAAGTTTGAGGTTTTGCTGCTGCCGCTGCTGCACCCAATGTACCAATATCTTCGGCACCGTCTTCGCTTGCTGCTAGTTCTAAGCCTTCCTCTACTGCAATGGCCACTGTTTCATCACATTCTCTCAAAAAGCTTTCTCTAACAATACCCAATTCCTCTTCAACTGCCGATTCAATTCTTGTGTCTTGTTCTGCTTTTAGGGCTTCTACATTGCTACTACTATCGCAGCCAATCCACATAGAAACAGCCAAAAGAAGTATAAAAAATGATGCTATTTGTTTCATTATTCCAAAGTTTAGTTAACGAATAAACAGATTATGATTAATTTTACTAAAATACGCTACTTCAATAGCAAGTTGATGGTGACTATAGTAGCAAAAGATAATTTAGGAATTTTACAATAATAAATGGAATCAGTTACCTTTACTATTTTGTTTGGTTCTATGTTGAAAAGCCTCGCCGTAGTAGTAGTCGTATTGCAATACGACTCTACGCCTATGTTTTTTGCCTTGAACAAAGCAAAATATTTGCGGCTTTATGTTTCCATTTATTATCTCCACATGCCTAGTGTTTTGAAAAACTTCACAAACTTAATAAATTAAATAAGGATAGGAAAAACAACTGACCATTTTTGTGAAAACTTGTTTCAAACACTTATCTACTTATCTAAATATTTTTTTTATTAAACACTTATTTTTTTATAATAGTTTTGTTAAATGTTATTTAGTAATAGTGTAGTGTTGGTATTGTTATACTTAAAATTGCTGTTTTATTAGATGAAAAAATCTGACCGTGCAATTTCAAGTTGTTTAACTAGGTAAATAATTCAATTAATAAAGATGCGTTTTTACTTGCTTTGGATGTCTACACAGCTTTAATAATAGGAAAAATGTTTGATTTATCTGTTCATTTCCCTATTGTAGTTGCCTTTATTGACTGTAAAAAATGCTAAAAGTTTTTTAGAGGTTAGCTTGATTTTTATTTTTGAAGCTGAAAATGATGAATTTTATTTTCAACTGTTGCATATTTTAGGAGAATTTAGTAGGATTTAAGCTTGAAAAAAGCTAAGGTTTTTTTTTGTTATGAAGGTTTTAAAGTGCTATTAATCAAGTATTTAAGTATTTTTTTGTGAAAAAAATAAACAAACTAATTCGCCAAAAAAAGGTGATTACTTATTTATAGGATAATCAATTTGTTAAATTTTATTTCTAATAATTGATTTCTAACAACTAAACAAGCTAATAATAATGATTGCTACTTAGTAATTCTACAATAATAAGTTGAACCAGTCACCTTTATTTTGCTTTATACTTCGTTGAAAAGCCTTGCCATAGCTCCGCTATGCCTACGTTTTTTGCCTCATACAATTCAAAATTATTTTGGCTTTTATGGTTCAACTTATTATTTCCGCATTACTTAGAAATGCATACAAATTGAAGGTAGTTGCTGTTTTTTGCAACTGAGTGTTGATTTGTTGGAAAAGTTGTTGTTGATTAATGTCTTTCATGCGTTGTTGTTGGATAATTTGCAGGGCTTTTTGAGTAAACAGATGCGCTTTTTTGGTGGTATTTTGTTGAATAATTTGGCTGTGTTGTTGTATTTTTTCCACCAATTCGACAATGCCATTCTCTTGGGTAGCAATGGTTTTTAAAACAGGCACTTGCCATAATTGTTTTGGGCGAGCATGTACCAACTGACGTAAATTTCGAGCAAAACGACTGGCATCGGCTCGGTCGGCTTTATTGACCACAAAAATATCGGCAATCTCCATCACACCCGCCTTCATCGTCTGGATGTCATCCCCTGCCTCTGGAACTAAGGTCACCACTGTTGTATCTGCCAGAGCTGCGATTTCCACCTCAGACTGCCCAACGCCTACCGTTTCCACAAAAATAGCATCAAAATTAGCTGCTTTAACCACCTCTAGCACTTCAATGATTTTATGACACAGTCCACCTAGCGACCCGCGCGTAGCTAAGGAGCGAATAAATACATTAGGATGATTATAGTATTGGGTTAGGCGAATGCGATCGCCCAGTAGTGCGCCATAGTTAAAAGGAGAGGTGGGATCAATGGCAATGATGGCAATGCGTTGATTGTTTTGGAGATAGTACTTTAATACGCTATTCAGTAGGGTGCTTTTGCCTGCACCCGGCGGTCCTGTAATACCAATTACAGGTGTTGCTTTGTTAAAAACAAGTTGTTGCAACAAATTTTGGTAGTCTCCTACTTCATTCTCTATCAATGAGATGGCTCGCGCCAAAGCACGATAATTAGCATTAGGGAGTTGTTTTAGGAGTGCTACAGTTGTTTTTTTCATTAGAAAATAATGAGCCAAATAGCAGTGGTATTCTACACAGATGAAAGGAGCAGCTCTGATTTTGATAAAACTCCACAATACTGCTCCTTGTTTCAATTTCTTATTGAGAATAATACACAAAATCTGTGTAAAACTACCTTATTTATGGTAATTGCTTTCTTGTTTTTTATCAAAAAAATGAAGAATACCCAAGAAAAAAAGTTAGTTGAAAGATTATATGGTTAGGAGTGATTATAGTCTGCCGCCTCTGATTTGGTCTCGTATGGAAGAGATAAGTTTTTGTGGAGCGTGTCTTCTAGGTACTTTATTGTGGAGAAATTCTCTAAAGCTCTTTTCTTTTTCTAATTTTTCTCTACAGACTGGACAGTTTTGTACTTGTTGTTCAAAATCACTGGTTTGTTTCCGAGTGAGTGCGCCGTCTAATGCCAACTCTACAGTTTCATCTGTGCAATTGCAGTTGTGGCTCTGTGGAATATTATTATCTCTTGGTGTCATAATATAAATATAAGTTTTTATTGTTAAAAGGGTATTGCGTTTTAAAAAACGCTTTTACATTTGATTCAAGTAGTGCAATTTGGTTTGCACGTTTATTTTTTAAAATAATTTTTTTTAGTTTAAACAAGAGGGAGTAGGTATAGGTAGAAGGGATTCATGAATCCCTTTTACGTGAATCTCCCATCTAAAGTCTCACATCTCCTGTCTATTTAGTATTGTAGCCCATTTTTTTAGCGTACTCTTTTAGTTCATCTTTGAGCATATTTCTGGCTCTATGTAGCCGAGAGCGAACTGTACCTATTGGGATGTCAATAATTTTCGACATTTCCTCATAAGTAAATCCTTCAATATCACAAAGTAGAACAGCAGTTCTAAAATCTACGGGCAGTTTATTGATGGCTAATGCAACTTCATCGCCTAACATGCCTTGAAAAATTTCGTGGCGCAAGTCCAAATATTGAACATAGCCTGAGTCGTCAGAGTCATGATAGCTTACAATGTCCTCATAATCAACCTTTGTTGGGCGTTTAGCACGTTTACGATAATCGTTAATAAATCCATTCTTTAATATCTTAAACAACCAAGCTTTCGCATTGGTTCCCTCTCGATAAGAATCTATGAAACGATATGCCTTTAAAAAGGTTTCCTGCACCAAATCATTGGCATCACTCTCATTATAAGTGAGGTGGAAGGCAAAATTAAACAACGCTTCAATATGTGGAAAAAACTCCTTATCAAAGACTTTATCTTTTTCTGTCTTTGTTAGAGACGATGTTGTAATTTGCTCGTCACTTGTCCCATCTTCTATTGTGTTTTCATTTAAGATGGGTTCTTCTAAAGTAGACTTTTCCAAATGATCGTGTTCAGGATGTTGCATCATATTTGGTATTACAATTGATGATTGGATTTTGAGTTAAAATAGATATAAGATACAAGATAATTAAATTGTTATCAGTGGTTTAAACTCTGAATATCTTTTAATCTAGTTTAACTACTTAGTTAGTTGACTGACTAACAATGTTTTGGGCTTCTTTGTTTCAATGACTGCTTTGATTTTTAATTTCAGAAATTAAAACAATCTACGCAAATATAATTAAATAATCTAATTGCTTGACTAAATGTGTATTTTTTTGTTGTTACATTCCCACAATTAGCTTGCCTAAAAATAAGGCATAAAAACAGAGTAATACAACTCCTTCCCAGCGTTTAAGGTCTTTGTCTATTACTAAAAAAATGTATAATGCAGTGGCTACCAGCATTAAAGGGATACTAAAACTAATTAAAATAGGTGGAATGTATAGTTTGCCAAATAATGCTGGAATTCCCATAACTCCAAAAATGTTAAAAATATTTGATCCTAGAACATTGCCTACAGCCATTTCGCCGTTTTGCTTTCGTACTGCGCTAATGCTAACAAAGAGTTCGGGCAGGGAAGTACCTAGTGATACGGCGGTAAGAGCGATAATTTCTGCACCAATATGTAATAATTCTGATAACTTGATGATGGATTGTATGTTGAAACTTGCAGAAAGGTAGATTAATCCACTACTTGCCAACAATGTCACAATAACCCACCATTTTACTTTTCCTGAATGTTCCTCAATAGGTTCTTGTTCTATATGAGGAAGAGGAGGGGTGAGTACATCATCTTCATCATACCATTCATCAATTTCGCTTTCCTCTGTTTCGTAATAATGAGCCCTATCTTTTTGGAGTTGTGCTTTTTCGGCTTGTTCTTCTTTTTGAAGTCTATGCTGTTCGCCCTGCCCCCGTTTGATGGTGTAATAGACATAACCTAATAAACCACTTAGAAAAATGGCGGTTTCGATATTGGAAAAATGCCTATCGGCGAGTGACCACCAGAGCAGGAGTGCCGAGCCGCCAACCATGCCAATGTCCACCAAACTTAGACGGAAATTGAGTTTCAGTTGTTTGTGCATTAGTGCAACAATGCCGAGTACAAATAAGATATTGGAAATATTGGAGCCTACTACATTAGCTGCTACGATTTCGGAGGAGTTGTTGACAACAGCGATGATGGAGGAGACCAATTCGGGGAGAGATGTACCTAGTGCAACAATGCTGATGCCAATGATAAAGGGCGGTATTTTGAGTGCTAAACTTATTTTTTCAGCAGATTCAATAAACCAGTCAGATGCTTTCACCAACAACGCCAAACTTCCTATAAATACAACTGACCATATGAATATCTGAGACATTATTTTTTATTATGTTTAAAAAAATCTTTTTTTGCGTTTTTTCCAACAAAAAAATATTTGGTTTAGTGCCAATTAAAGGTTCTTTTTTTTTAAGACTGTAAAAATTGAATTAGTAATAAGATTTTTGATAACTCAAAAAAAAAGCCTTACAAACTACCAAGGGGAACTATACTCTAAAAAAGGGCATAAGTGCCATAAAATGAGGAGTATAGATAGCATGATAATTCGTAAAGCTTTATATCAAAACTAGCTTTTAAAGGTTATAGCAAATCAGCTATAAGTTTTTCTATAGTAATGCCTTCTGCCTCAGCTTTATAATTTTTGACAATACGATGTCGAAGGATGGGCTCGGCAACGGCTTTAACATCTGAAATATCGGGCGAATATTTACCAGATATAGCAGCATGACATTTAGCACCGATGACCAAAAACTGTGAAGCCCTTGGACCTGCACCCCATGATAAATAGTTGTTGACCGAATCGGCGGCTAAAGATGTGCCCGGACGAGTTTTGGCTGCCAATTTTACGGCATATTCCAGCACATTGTCTGCAATAGGAATTTTGCGAATTAGGCGTTGGAAATAGCGAATTTCATCGCCCGACATCACTTCGGCCAGCTCGACAGTACGGTTGGTAGTTGTCTTTTTTACCACTTCAACTTCCTCCTTGAAAGATGGGTAGTCCAGTTTGATATTGAACATAAAGCGGTCTAGTTGCGCTTCGGGTAGTGGGTAAGTACCTTCTTGTTCAATAGGGTTTTGGGTAGCTAAAACAAAGAAAGGTAAATCCAGTTTGTGACGTTGACCTGCTACAGTTACGGAACGTTCTTGCATCGCTTCAAGCAAAGCTGCTTGCGTTTTTGGGGGAGTACGGTTGATTTCGTCTGCCAGTACAATGTTGGCAAATAGCGGTCCTTTGGTAAATTGAAACTGCCGACTGTCATTCAAGATTTCCGAGCCAGTGATGTCAGAAGGCATCAGGTCGGGTGTAAATTGTATGCGCTTGAAACTGAGGTCAAGTACATCTGCAATGGTTTGTACCAATAATGTTTTTGCCAGTCCAGGAACCCCTACTAATAAAGCGTGTCCATCACAAAAGATGCAAATTAATACTTTTTTGATGACATCCTCCTGCCCGACAATCACCCTACCAATTTCGTCTTTCATTCTTTTAAAGGAGCTTGCCAAGGCATCTACAGCATCTACATCAGATTTAAATTGTGTCATTATATTGTGAATTGTTTTAATAGACGTAAGATAATTTAGCCTTTTGGCTTTTTAGATATTTAGCTGTTAGAAATTAGATTTTTTTTATAAAAAAATAAATATATTTGTAAAGTAGTCATGTTGTAATACAACTCTATGGCTATGGCTATGTTTTTATTTTTTATTTTGTACAACTCAAAATCATTTTGGTTTTTACGGTTCAACTTGCTATTTCTGCATTACTAACACTGATTTCTAACTTCTGATCACATGCATGTGGTCAGACAAAAAGCCAAAAGTCTAAATATCTAAAAAGCTAAATAGCAATTTTACAATTAAGGTATTAAGTGCCAAGCACTATTTAATTGTGCACAATTTTGTGCTAAAGTATTAGAAATGAGTAGTTTAGTCTTTTACTATTGTAACATTAATTTTGTCTAGGTACTTATAGGAGTAATAGCAAACATATTCCTAATTTACCATTGTCAAGTAAAGACAATTGATTCATGTGCTTGTCAATTGTGAGTGTAACAGCCTTTGAACCAATGGAGTTCAAAAAATAGGAGCGAATTTACAAACAATATTTAAGTTTTTCCCTTTTTGAATACGATATAACAGGGGCAAAAAGTCACAAGATGTATGCCTAAATGCATAATTGGAATTATATAAAGATTGCTTTTGTTGTTTAATTAGTTTATAATCAAGCTTTTTGCTAAAAAAAGTAAGTTATTATAGGCAAAAAAAAATCTGTTATTCATTTTTAATCAAATAAATAACAGATTTTCTTAATTTTACTTAATTGTTACGAACAATGATTAGTAAGTTACAACGGGTTCTAATTCTTTAGCGATACTTACAAATTTTTGTACTTGCTTAAGGTAAGGTGGCTGTCGCACCAATTTTTTTTCATTATTTACTTCAAGCATTTTGTTGTAGAGATTTTCTGCATTGCGGTTGCGAAGTTCTTTTACAGTATCAACACCTGCAGCTTTGAGCAATTCAGCGTATTGGCTAGAAACCCCTTTAACTCTGAACAAGTCGGCATTATTCACAAATACCAGCACTTTTTTTTCGGTGATGCCTGTGGTACTTGCCAATTCTTTACGTCCTTTTTTGGTAGCTCCTTTTTCTAGCAACTTTTCAACTGTCTTGATGCCTGCATCAGCAAATTTAGCTTCTAATGTAGGTCCAATGCCTTCAATAGCAGTTATTTTGTATGCCATTTCTAATTACGTTTTAGTTTTTAAAAAAAATAAAAAAACCACACAAAAGTACATTATCTATAGCAAAATAAAAAGCCTTTGTGTGGTTTGGTTAATTATTTTTGACAAAGATATGGGTTATCTTCAATCAATAATATAATTAGTTATTTCTTATCTTTACTATCATTGTTGAAAATATCACCAAAGAAACTTTCGATGGTGCTTTCAATAGTAGCAGCAATATCTTCAAGGAATCCGCGCGCTTTGTCTAGCAAATCTTCTCTCCCTTCTTCGGTTAAGATTAATTTTACTAAATCCATTACATCAAAATCAGCGTCTTCTTCCTTTTCGGAGCCATATTTTTCTGATACCTTTTCCATTACTTCTGGAATTGCTGATTCTGCTGCTGTATCAGCATCTTTCTGTGGAACTGCAATTTTACCTTGTATTTTACCGCTTAATTTTTCAACCGACTTTTTAACAATCGGATCATCTTTTAAGCTTTCTTTATCTTTTCCAGATAAGGTTTCTTTCACACTGTCAAAATCACCTTCCAAAACCTTCTCTTTGATGCTTTCATAAATAGATTCTGTTGTTGCTTCTGCTGCTTCTGAGGCTTTGTCATTAGGCACATCCGTATTTTCTACAAAGTGCTTCTGTGCCTGTTCTTTTACTAAATCGTGAATTTTGTCTAACATCACTTAAATTTTTAGTCGTTTTTTAAAATGAATAGAGATTTTCAACACCATAAAATAGGCTAACCATCCACTGTAGTAACCAAAGCCGTCTCCATAAAAAGAGACAAAAATAATTAGAGATAAGACTTGATATAGTTAATTCATGGCAAGCCTATATGTTGTTTAACTTTGTCTAATTACTTAAGATTTTAGTTAACCTAAAATGTCCATTTAAATCATTTATCTATCTAAAAAATATTTTTCTGATGGTTAAATAATTTATACTATAAAGGCTATGGTGTATTTACTTTTTTTGAAAAAAGTTGTATATTAAAAATAGTCTGTTGATTCTTTTTTGAAGTAATAAGTACTTAGACATAAGATTTGAGATAGGAGACATGAGATAATTAACTCACTATTAACGATTTATGATAAATCTAATGGTCGTTTAATTTTGTCTAGGTACTTACTTAGTAATAGTAATAGATAAGAATTAACCTACTTTGTCGCCAATTAATCTTGCTAAGAAGCCAATCAATACTCCTACAACTGCGCCTGTTACAATGGCATCTAAACCGCCATCACGACTGAAAGCTAAGTATAGGTAGAACAACACACCAATGACTGCACTTGTTGCATAATAGCTTCCTGCTACCGACATTTTGGTGCTGCCAAAGCCGATTAATCCACCCAATATTGCATTTAAAATTAAACCTGTAGCTCCATATTGAAAGAAAGGGATAAACATTTGAATGAGGCCAAAAACAAGCCCAGCTACTAAACCAATAATAATTCTTTTGTCCATAATCTTGTTTCTTTTAAAATAGTGATTAAATTTTAGTGTTTTATACAAAAAGAGTAATGAGTATTAAAAGGTAGTCAACAATCTACTTATTATTTCTGTGTTATTGAGTTGTTATAAAAAATAGAAGGCTTACCTAGATAAAACCCATTATTTGTAAATGATTGAATGAATAGACAGAGACACAAGATTTTGCGCCTGTACAAACTGTTGAGTTATGTAATTGATTCGTTTAGTTTTTCTGTGCTAATTTAGTGTTGGTATATGTTAGTTAATTTGGTAGAGACAAATCTACTAAAATCATTCTTTTTTGTCAAAAAAAGGTCATTTATTTTTGAAGTCTCATAGGATAAGTTTTATTTTGTGCTTCAGAAAGTTGACAAAAACACATCAAAAAAAATAGGCATATATTTGCATGTTCTTTTAAAAAGCTATTTTTAACACATTGTTGAGACCTTGAATAGCAAAAAAAGTGACATATTATCGCTCTTGAAAAGTCAAAACTTTTTTAAGTTGCTTTTTTTTCGGAAAAGTGGGCAACAATTGTTGGTAGGTAGGGCTTTTAGCTATGAGTATAACAGCAACTTTAATTTTTTTGAAAAACCTAAAATCAATAGTATATGGCATCATTCACGCTCCATCAAATAGATTGTTATCGAATCAATGATTGGGATGAAAAAGACGAATTGAGAATAGAAAT
>JAHDHV010000566.1 GCA_020631155.1 Bacteroidota bacterium
TCAAAATAGAATGAAAGCGATATATACACTAACCATTTTCTTGTTTATTATACATAACTGTTTAGCACAGGAACAAAAAACAACTGTGTTAAAGGGCAAAATCGTTGATCAACAACAAGAAGCATTGGTTTTTGTAAATATTTTACTAAAAAATAAAGCAGATTCTACCCTAAATTATGCCACAACAACCAATGAAAAAGGGCAGTATCAATTTACAGATATTCCAGCAGGCACTTACGATTTTATCTATTCTTATTTAGGACAAAAAAAGCAAATAGAACTCACCTATCCACTTACTGAATCTAGCTTTGACCTTATTTTTGAGCAAAAAAGCCAGCAATTAGCCACCGTTGAAGTCGTAGATGAATCCCGAAAAAATGCGGATTTCACCAAACTTCGCGATGTAGAAGGCACAACCATTAATGCAGGCCGAAAGAGCGAAGTCGTTCATTTAGAAGCGATTGCAGCCAATTTAGCCATCAACAACAGTCGCCAAATCTACGCCAAAATCGCAGGGCTGAATATCTGGGAGAGTGACGGAATGGGCTTACAACTCGGCATCGGTGGGAGAGGTTTAAGCCCCAACCGAACCTCTAATTTCAACACCCGACAAGACGGCTACGACATCAGCGCGGACGCATTGGGCTACCCTGAAAGCTACTATACACCGCCCAGCGAAGCCGTTGATCGAATCGAAGTAGTGCGCGGTGCAGCATCCTTGCAGTATGGAACACAATTTGGTGGTTTGCTTAATTTTAAATTGAAAAAAGGTCCTAAAAACAAGCCTTTTGAGTTTACAACACGCAATACCATTGGCTCATTTGGTTTGAAAAGCACTTTTAACAGCATTGGCGGAACAGTGGCTAAAGGCAAGATCAACTATTACGGTTTTTATCAATACAAAACCAGCGATGGCTGGCGAAATAATGCCGATTCAGATGCTCATACTGCTTATGCTTCGATCAACTATTCGCCCAATGAAAAAATGAGCCTATCAGCGAGTTATACGCATCTCCATTATTTAGCACAACAATCAGGTGGATTAACCAATACCGAATTTCAGGAAAATCCTCAACAATCGAATCGAGAGCGCAATTGGTTTAAAATTGACTGGAACGTATTCTCACTAAGTCTTGACTATCAGCTATCTAGCCGAACAAAAATCAATATTCGCAACTTTGGATTATTGGCTAGTCGGGAGTCACTTGGCTATTTAGGTGGTCCAGACAATACCGATCCAATTTACCTAGATCGAGCCTCAGAGGAAGAAAAGCAGCGCAGTTTGATTTGCGGTTTTTTCCATAATATAGGTAGTGAAAGCCGTTTGTTACACCGTTACGACTTATTCCAACAGCCTGCGACTTTGCTCATCGGAGCGCGCTACTATCAAGGGCAAACCATCAGCAAACAAGGTAGTGGAAGCAGCAATTTCGACCCCGATTTCACCTACCTAAATGCCGACCAACTAGACGGTTCTGATTATGAATTTCCAAGCAGAAACATCGCTTTTTTTGCCGAAAATCTGATCAATATTACTCCCCAAATAAGTATTACACCGGGGATTCGCTACGAATACATTCGCAATACAGGAGAGGGGTATTATCGTCAGATTGTCAGGGATTTAGCGGATAATGTGGTGTTGGATACCCTGCGAAGTGAAGGTTTTTTTAGAGAGCGAAGTTTAGCGTTATTGGGCTTGGGTGTGAGTTACAAACCCAACAAAATGATGGAAGTATATAGCAATTTTTCCCAAAACTATAGAGCCATCAATTTTAACGATTTCAAAATTATCAATCCCACTTTGGTCATTGATCAAAACCTTCAGGATGAAAGTGGGTACAATGCTGATCTGGGAGTTCGTGGACGTGTGAAGGATTGGCTGCACTATGATGTCAGCCTGTTTTATTTAGCCTATAACGACCGCATTGGCGAGGGATGGCTGCCTGATAATCCATCTTCTACGGTTCGCTATCGCACCAATATTGCGGATTCTCATATTTACGGGCTGGAAAGTTTTGTGGAACTGGATGTCTGGAATTTATTTGATAAACAGAATGAAACGACTGCTTTAAAGCTATTTTCCAATATCGCAATCCTCAATTCCGCCAATATTCGGTCAGATATTTCTTTTTATGAGGGTAAAAAAGTGGAGTTGGTGCCGCCTGTAAACCTTAAAACGGGCATTACTTTTCGCAAAAATGCCTTGACTGCAAGCGCGCAATTTTCCTATACGCACCAACATTTTTCCGATCCTACCAATGCGGAAGCTGCGCCATCAGCGATTATCGGCATTATTCCGAGCTATTATGTGGCGGATATTTCTGTGAATTACCGCTATAAATTTTTGGAGTTGTCAGGGGGCATTAATAATTTAACCAATAATTATTATTTTACAAGACGAGCAACAGGCTATCCCGGTCCCGGTATTTTACCTTCTGATGGTCGTAGTTTTTATCTTACTTTGGGAATGAAACTGTAATTTAATTACGAATTAGAAATTACGAATTGTTTAAATTGAAATTTTTTGGGGCTTTTACAAAAAAATCCAAAATTCCAAAGAGCTAAAAATCCAAAAATCTAAAGAGCTAAAAATCCAAAAGTCCAAAGAGCTAAATATCTAACTTCCAAAAAGCTCAAAAAAAAACCTTCAAGTAGGGGGTAAATCCTACGTGAAGGCTTCAAACAGAAAAAACATGTTAAGAAAAACTAAAACTGTTTAGGCACAGCAATGTGGTACTAGAAACAATATAAATATTATTTTTTAAGCACCTTTTCGATAAGCTCCTAGGCTATTACCTAGTTGTTTACGAGCTAGGAAAATTCGGCTTTTAACCGTTCCCAAAGGAATATCTAATTCATCAGCAATTTCTTGATATTTGTAGCCTTTATAACACATAATAAACGGAATACGATGTCCTTCAGGTAATTTTCGGATTTCCTTGTAAATATCTTCTTGGATTAATTCCGACATGGCCTTATTTTCTTCCGTTTTACTTGTATTTAAAAGATATAAATTTTCAGAAGTATCAACAATAGTATTTTGTCTTACTTTTTTACGGTAATTATTGATAAATAGATTTCGCATGATTGTACACAACCAAGCCCTTAGGTTGGTATTGTGTTTATATTTTGACCAGCTATTTAATGCTTTTAAGATCGTTTCTTGCATTAAATCCTCAGCATCACGCATATCTCTGGTTAGGCTGACTGCATAAGGTTTTAAGGAGCCTGATAGGTGGATAACAGCATTTTTGAATTCTTCGGCTGACATAAGCGTTTGCTTTTTAGGTTTAATCTTAAAAAAAACTATATAAGAGCCTTTGCAGATGAAACCATGTAAGAGGTTATAAAATAAGTTGATTGG
>JAHDHV010000062.1 GCA_020631155.1 Bacteroidota bacterium
TGCGAGCTTTACAAGTAGGAGATTATGTCACCCATATTGATCATGGTGTTGGCAAATTTACAGGAATGCACAAAATTGAAGTCAATGGAAAATCGCAGGAAGTAATTCGCATTGTGTATAGAGATAACGATATTTTGTATGTAAATATCAACTCTTTACATAAAGTGTCTAAATATGTTGGCAAGGAAGGGAAAATACCAAAAATCAATAAGTTGGGATCTGATGCTTGGGCGGCGGTGAAGCGCAAAACTAAGCGAAAAATCAAAGAACTAGCTATAGATTTGATTAAATTATATGCACAACGGAAAACGACTAAAGGCTTTGCATTTTCTCCTGATAGTTACCTACAATCTGAGCTAGAAGCTTCTTTTATTTATGAAGATACGCCCGATCAACTCAAAGCAACACAAGATGTAAAAGCAGATATGGAAGCCATTAACCCAATGGATCGGTTGATTTGCGGTGATGTGGGTTTTGGTAAAACGGAAATAGCGGTTCGCGCTGCTGCCAAAGCCGTTGCTGATGAAAAACAGGCCGCCATTTTAGTGCCAACCACTATTTTAGCCCTACAACATTTTAAAACTTTTTCTGAGCGACTTAAAGAATTTCCTTGTGAAATAGATTATTTAAATAGATTTAAAACGGCTAAACAAAAGCGAATTACCCTAGAAAAATTGGCCAAAGGCGATATAGACATCATTATTGGCACTCATGCTTTGCTAGGTAAAACAGTGAAATTCAAAGATTTAGGTATTTTAATTGTAGATGAGGAACAAAAGTTTGGTGTTGCTGCTAAAGAGAAATTGCGAAACATTAAAGTGAATGTGGATACCCTCACACTTACGGCAACACCTATTCCGCGCACCCTGCAATTCTCCCTACTCAATGCGCGCGACTTATCAGTTATTAACACGCCGCCGCCCAATCGTCAGCCTGTAGAAACGGACTTGATTCGATTTGATGAGGAGCGAATTAGGGATGCGATTAATTACGAAATTTATAGAGGCGGGCAGGTGTTTTTTGTGCATAATCGGGTAAAAGATTTGCCAGAAATGGCTGCAATGATTCAACGGCTGTGTCCTGATGTAGATGTTGGTATGGCACATGGACAGTTGGACAATAAAACTTTGGAAGCCCGAATGATGAAATTTATAAGAGGAAAATACGATATTTTGGTATGCACAAATATTGTAGAATCAGGGCTAGATATTCCTAACTCTAATACAATTATCATTAATAATGCTCATCATTTTGGTTTGAGTGACCTGCATCAACTGCGTGGTCGGGTAGGGCGGTCTAATAAAAAGGCGTTTTGTTACCTTATTTGTCCACCTGTTTACACCCTTCCTGAAGATTCTCGGCGGCGATTAAAAGCAATAGAAGAACATTCAACTTTGGGCAGTGGTTTTCAAATTGCGATGCGTGATTTAGATATTCGGGGATCTGGTAATTTGCTAGGGGGGGAACAGAGTGGTTTTATTGCAGATATTGGCTTTGAAATGTATCATAAAATTTTGGATGAGACCCTTCATGAGTTAAAGGAAAATGATTTTAAAGACCTGTTTAAAGAAGAAGTGATTAAAAAGCAAACATTTGTTCGAGATTGCCAAATAGATACTGATTTAGAAATATTAATACCTGATGAATATATACGAAATGCTAATGAACGTTTACAATTATATACTGAATTAGACAATATCAATACAGAAGAAGGGTTGCAAAAATTTTCGGATGCTTTGGTAGACCGTTTTGGAGCCTTGCCATTAGAAGTGAAAGAACTTTTAAATGCAGTGCGTTTGCGCTGGGTAGCCAAAAAACTGGGATTAGAGAGAATTGTATTTAAAAATCGCAAATTACGTTGCTATTTCATTGAAAATCAATCTTCTGCATTTTATGAATCAACTATTTTTGCAGATATTTTAAAATACATTCAGCAAACTAGAAAAGCGCATTTTAAACAAAGTAACAAACATTTACTATTGATTTTTGACTATGTGAAAACAATGAAAAAAGCACGCACACTATTATTAGAAATTGATGCATTTGTAGAAAAACAAATGGAGTAGATTTTTTTTAAGTACTACACAATAATTAAACGGGACTCTTTGTTTGATTAAAACAATGAAAGTCAATACTTTAGAATAAAATTGTGCACAATTAATTAGTGCTTGGCACTTAGAAGCTTGGTGTCGCCTAAAAAAATACTTTATTTTCAGCTTTCAATTGATGATTGTAACATTCCAAAAAGTCAAAATTGCTATCTTTACGCCATGAGTACAGAAAATGGCAATAAAAAGTTAACTCCTGTCAGCGAATTGGGGGAGTTTGGGTTGATAAAACACCTAACCAAAAATTTTTCCTTGAAACATCGCTCCTCCATCAAAGGCGTAGGAGATGATGCGGCGGTATTGTATCATCAAGAGGCGGTTACATTGGTTTCTACAGACCTTTTAATCGAAAATATTCACTTTGATTTAATTTATACACCCCTGAAACACTTGGGCTATAAGGCTATAGTGGTCAATTTATCCGATATTTATGCGATGAATGGCGAGCCACAACAAATTACTGTTTCACTTGGTTTATCTAGCCGTTTTACGGTGGAGGCATTGGATGAATTATATGAAGGTATTTATGCAGCTTGTCAAAGATATAATGTAGATTTGGTAGGGGGGGATACAACTTCTTCCAATAAAGGTTTGATTATTAGTATTACTGCTATTGGTACGGCAGAAGCCGAAAATATCGTATATCGAAGTGGTGCTAAGGTGGGTGACTTGATTTGTGTTAGTGGTGATTTGGGAGCTGCTTATTTGGGTTTACAATTATTGGAGCGTGAAAAGGAGATTTTTTTAGCAGATTCCAAAGTTAAGCCTGATTTAGAGGAGCAAACACATTTGGTTGGTCGTCTATTGAAGCCCGAAGCACGGAAAGATACCATAGAGTTGTTACGGAAACACCGCCTACAACCGACTTCCATGATTGATATTTCGGATGGTCTTGCCTCAGAATTATTCCATATTTGCGAACAATCACAAGTTGGATGTCGTATATATGAGGAGAATATACCCATTCATCCAGAAACGCATCAGATGGCTTTGCGCTTCCGCATTTCGCCAACAACCTGCGCCCTAAGCGGCGGCGAGGATTACGAATTATTGTTTACCATTGACCCGAAATATCGCGATGAATTGGACGATTTAGCAACTTATGGCATCCGAGTAATCGGCAATATCGTTCCGCAGGCGGAAGGGAAAAAATTATATACTCGCGAAGAAGTCCATGATTTAATAGCGCAAGGTTGGAAACATTTTTGATGTGGTTTGTGTAGAGACAATTCATGAATTGTCTTTACGTGAATTGTCTTTACGTGAATTGTCTCTACAATGATCCGTATTTTATTCCAATCCCTATGAAAAATTCAAAAAAATACACCGATATTTCCCTGCGTTTGAAGCCTGAAACTGTGCAGGAAAAAACGGGCAAATCATTAGCAGAATGGTTTGCAATACTGGATGAATTTGGCGCAAAAGAACAAGGACATAAGGCGGCAGCAAAGTATTTGCGAGAGCAACAAGGGGTGAGTGCCTGGTGGTCACAGTCATTGACAGTGGCTTATGAATACAAACACGGTTTAAGAACAACAAATGAGCGAAAAAATGGCTTTGAGTTCAGTGTACAGCGCACTATTGCGGCGGATTTAGGCAGCACTTACGAAGCATTTACAAATGAAGGTAGCTTAAATAAATGGTTGTCGCCTTACGTAAATATTGACGCTAGAGTAGGGGGGAGCTTCAATTTTGACGATATTTCACAATTTACTTTTGTAAAAATTATCCCTCAAAAATTGCTGCGCCTCGAAATGTTTACCGCAGGTAACAAAAGCCGAGTAGACATTTCCTTTATCGAAAAAGAACCCAACAAAACAGCCATCCGAATCACCAATTCCCGATTGCGATCCGCCAAAGAAGTCGCCGAATACCGCCCCTATTGGACCAGCGTTTTGAGTTCCTTTAAAAAGTATATGAATGTTTAGATATGAGATATGAGACAGGAGACCTGAGATAATAGATTTCATCTCTAATTTCTAAAAATCCAAAAATCCAAAAATCATTTTTTCGGCAAAATAATCTCAAATTCCGTAAATAAATTTTTCTGTGAGCTAACATCCAAATTTCCCTGATGCGCCTGCACGATGATGTCATAGGTCAGTGACAGCCCTAGACCTGTACCGATGCCTGTTGGTTTTGTGGTAAAAAACGGATTAAAAACTTGCTGTTTTACCTTCTCCGAAATACCTGTTCCATTATCCCGAATTGTAATCATTACGCGCTCATTATCAAGATTATGCGAGCGAATCCAAAGGGTAGGAGTGTAGTTAAAAGAAGGGGGCGTTTTTTGCTGTTTTTCGTGAATGGCATACAGCGCATTATTGATAATATTTAAAAATGCCTGCCCAATGGTTTGAGCAATAATATTGACCTCGCCGATGCTTTCGTCCAATTCGAGTTGTATATTAGCAACAAAATGTTTGTCCTTAGCGCGAAACCCATGATAGGCCAAATTCAGGTACTCCTTTAGCAAATTGTTGATATTAGTAGGAGCTTTGCCACCACTATCAGCACGTGCATGTCGCAACATATTTTTAATAATGCTGTCTACACGCTCCCCATGTTCCGTAATTTTCTGCACATTTTCCTCCATTTCATCTATCACCTCATAAATATTTTCCGACTTTTTAGCCTCTAATCTATCCTTTTGAGTATCCACATCTTCGCGCAGTTCCTCCACCAATTCCACTGATAATTTTGCAAAATTATTGATAAAATTAAGCGGATTTTGTATCTCATGAGCAATGCCTGTAATCAACTCGCCGAGCGAAGCCAACTTTTGTTGTACAATCAATTGGTCTTGTGTGGCTTTTAATTCTTCCAGCGATTTATTAAGCTCCGCAGTGCGTTCTTTCACCTTTTCTGATAACTCTGTTCGCTGCCTTTCCAAGCGGTAAGTACGCCATTTTATCAGTAACAAAATCAACAACAAACCCAATAAAGCATAGACCAGATAAGCCCAATAGGTATGATACCAAGGCGCAATAATAGAAAAACTATATACACCTTTCTCACTTTCAATGCCATATATATTTTTTGCTTTAACTCGAAAATGATATTCGCCGGGGGGCAGATTAGTAAATTTTTGCTTCTGATCCGTACTCCATTCCGACCATTCGCTATTAAAACCATCCAACCAATATTGATATTGATTGGCTTGCTCTTTGTCGTAACTAAGGGCGGTATAATTAAACTGTATGCTGTTGTGGTTAAACTTAAATTCGGGGTGTTCAAAGTTGTTGTGCCCTACATTAGAGCAATTGCAATTTTTATGATTACAGTAAATTTCCTTGTTCAACACATCAGAGCCATTGCTCACCGACACCTTGCGAATCAGGGTAATGTACTTGGACAATGGGCTTGATTGAATCGGATTTTGATAGCGCGACAAACCATCATCGCCACCAAACCAAACCACATTTTTTTCGGGGTAAATGCAGTGAATTTTACTTGGCGAAAGGCGATTTAACGGAAATAATTGCCATTCGTAGCCAGCATCAGGCTTTGGCACCATCATACCCGTTTCTTTTTTAGAATGAATAAAAATGCGCCCTTGTTTATCACTAGCCAATACCGAAGGTTGCTGTGTTTCTTTAATAAACTGCTCGCCAAAAGCTTTGAAAATGCTAAATTGCTGTTTTACTTCATCAAAAAAAAGTAGCTTATCCTGATTGGTAAATAGCAAACCCTGTGGACTATGAAAAACTTTGGTATCATTCATCGGTAAGCCCTCAAAACTTTCAAATTTTTCCACCTTGCTACTAGAAATATGGTAGCGAATAATGCCACTATATTTGGTACAAAGCCATAAAATATCCGCCTCATTACTAGCAATAGAATGAATTTCTTGGTTAATATTGGGCAATAATTCAACCGTTGTTTCCCACTGCTCTTGCTTCTTTTCTAACTTCGACAAACCATTTTGCAAACCAACATATAAAACCCTTGGCGAACTTGCATATAAGCAATTGGCCGCTCCTTCTCGAATTAAAACAGGATTTTCATTTTGGATGCGATAAACACCGCCAGAAGTAGCTGCAATAAGCTGATTATCAGTAGAATAAAGTGCATTACATTCTGTGAAAAAACCAGAAATTGCTTGAATTTTAGCCGTTTTAAATGAATTAGCCTCCTCATTAGGTTGCAGGTAGTAGATGCCTTGTGAAGTCGCCAAATGCAGCCGCCCCTCATGTCGTACCATATCGTTGATGCTACCGATGTCTAGGCTTTTAGGGTAGGTATGCAAGGGCGTTGAGCGTTCAATACGAGCGATTCCTTTATCCAATGCGAGCCAAAGCCCATTTTGCTGATCAGTAAATACATAGGAAGCTTGCTGATTAGGCAACTTATTATGCTCATATATCTTGTCTTGTAGCCGCCCTTTTTCGTCAATAATAGCAATGCCACCACGCAAAGTTGTAAGGGCATATAGATCACTATTTAATTTACTGCCGTGATACAGTTGATTTTCTTGTAAAAAATCGTCTATAGATGTTTGAAAAGGAGTGAATTGATTATTTTTATAAATAAATAAACCATTTTTTAAAGAACCAATTAGCAATCTTTTTTTGGAAAAAGGCAAAATGGTGTAAATGCGGTCATTGGCAAAAATTTCGCTACCAGCAATTTTCTGCAATCGCTCATTCTCTAAAGTTAACAAACCCACCTTATCTTGCAAGAGGTACAATTTTCGATTGACATAATAACCATACTGAGGGCGTAGGGGTTGCTTCAAATGCCAAACCTTCATTGCCTGCCCGTCCCAGCGAAACAGCTTTTGGCGCGTTAAAAAATAAGTGCCTTCTAGGGTCGTATAAGTTTTCCAGACATCCCCAAATTTTCGGTCTTTTTCGTTGGAAATGGCATTGGCTAAGGAGCGAAAGCGCAAATGTCCGCTAGTATCGCTCGCGAGGTAGCCCATTTTTCCCTGCCCACCCACGTAAATCGTGCCGTCCTTTTCGTCTATTGCCAAAGAGCGCACCGCCCCTCCCAAATTTTCCTTAATCAATTGCCACTGCGAGCCATCGTATTCCAAAATACCACTGCCATTTCCAAAATACAGCACCCCATTCTGATCCTGCACAATCGCCCAATTTTGAGGATGTGCATTATAGGTTTGTGGACTATAGTACTGCACATACGGAAGCCCCTGCTCGCCCTTCACCTGCGAACTTGCTCCCAGCTGTGCATTTACTGAAAATGACAGCAGGAGTAGACTTAATATGTAAATAATTGATTTGATGGTAGATGTTGGTGATTCGTGATTCGTGATTCGTGATTCGTGATCAGAAGTTAGAGAATAAAAATTTGTCTAGATAATGGAATGTCATATTTTTTAATTTAGTATGTGTTTTTTGTTTTTAATATGGGGCAATCCCCTCTGTTTCGCAAAAGTCGCTGCGCTCCTAATGCTCAATCATCGGGGTCGGGCTATCCGTTGCAATTCGCCTTTGCCAAAACGCTGTTCGCTCTAAACCTCGCTTGTAGCGGATGTATTGCAATACGTCCCTACCCGTTCCGCCCTCGCTCGGTGTAGCGACAAGGCATGCCTTGTCGCTACTAGCGTTTGGCTGTGGCTCATTTTCTCTACTATCCCTTTGCCAGTCCAATATTTACACAATTTTAAATTCGTAATTCGTGATTGATAATTAAACTCCTTCAATACCCAATTGCAAATTATACAACTGTCGAAACCCCAACGCATACATTGCGATGCAAGCATTGGCACTTCGCACACCGATCCTGCAATATACGTAATATGTTTTGTTTTTGTCTAAATCTGCGATTTCCGATAAAAAATCCTCGCTTTTTATATCAATATTGACCGCCTCAGGTAGATGATGAAGCGCGAATTCATTCGGAGTTCGCACATCCAATAAAACCGCCTCCGCATCCTGCTGGAATTGTTGCATAAATTGCTGCGGTAATAGATTGGTGAAATATTTTTTTTTCATAAATGATGATTAAATGTAGGGATGTAATGCATTATGCCCGAATGGTGTGCTTAATCCCCCTGCAATAAATCCACCAATTCCTGCATAAGCCTTAATTGTTTTTCTGTATAAAAATATCTATCCTCCATCAATTCTTGAAACTGTCCATTATATCGTTTATCCAAATCAATCGCTTTTTGATAAGCTGTTTTAGCTTGTTCTATATTGCCCATTTGAAAATAAGTAATGCCTAGCCCACAATAACTATCTGCATCTTGAGTATTTATGTTCAAAACAGCTATAAAATTTTTAATAGCCTTTTCTAGTTCATCAATTTCAAAGTAAACATAAGCTAAATTACTGTAAACTATTGTATAATTTGGGTCAAGTTTAATTGCTTTACTATAATCCGCTATGGCTTTGTTATATTCTTTTATCTTCATATAAGTGTAGCCTCTATTATTGTAAGCCTTTATGTCATAAGGATTTAGTTCAATAGCCTTACTATAATCTTCAATGGCCTTACCATATTTTTTTAATTGCCTATAAGTATGTCCTCTGTTATTGTAGGCTGTTGCATAGTTGGGGTCTAGTTCAATAGCTTTATTATAATCTGCTAGAGCTTTATCATATTCCTTTAAATGGTAGTAATTGTAGCCTCTATTACAATAAGCTATTGCGTTATTTGGCTGGTTCAGTTCATTATACATATTGTATTTTACTTTTGTCTAAATTTGTGATTTCCAATTCCTCAATCCCCCTGCAATAAATCTACCAATTGCTGCGTAACCCCTAATTGTTTTTCTGAATAAAAAAGTCCACTTTCCATCAATTCCTGAAACTGCCCATTATATCGTTTATCCAAATCAATCGCTTTTTGATAAGCTGTTTTAGCTTGTTCTATATTGCCCATTTGAAAATAAGTAATGCCTAAACCGCAATAAGCATTTGCAAATTTATCATCAATATTTAAGGCAGTTGTAAAATTTTCAATAGCTTTTTCTAGTTCATCAATTTCAAAATAAATGTAAGCTAAGTTGCTGTAAGTTGTTGCGTTGTTAGGGGCAAGTTGAATAGCTTTATTATAGTCTTCAATGGCTTTACCATATTCTTCTAAGGCATCATAAACAACTCCTCTATTAAAGTAAGCTGTTGCGTAATTTGGTTCTAGTTCAATGGCTCTATTAAAGTCTTCAATGGCTTTATCATATTCTTCTAAGGCATCATAAACAACTCCTCTATTAAAGTAAGCTGTTGCGTAACTTGGTTCTAGTTCAATGGCTCTATTAAAGTCTACTATAGCTTTGTCATATTCTTTTAAACTAAAAAAAGCACCTCCTCTAAGATTGTAAACTGCTATATTATTTGGATCTAGTTCAAGGGTCTTGTTAAAATCTAGTATTGCGTTATTATAGTCTTTTGAATTTAAATAAGTAAACCCTCTATTACCATAAGCCTCTGGTGTATTTGAAGCTAATTCAATGGCTTTACTATAATATCTTATAGCATCTTCAAATTTTTTTTCCTTATCTAAATCATAGGCTTTATTAAAATAATCTTTAGCTGTAAGTTCTAAACCCAGTAGTTCTTTAAAGGCTATATTGGTTGTTGCTTTATCTAAAATTTCTTTTTGCTCCTCTGTAAGTGGTGATTTTTTGTCAAGGGAGAGATTAGTAATTTCTGCTACTTTTTCTTGCATTTCTTCGGCATCACTAAGCACTTTTTCTTTAATGCCATTTAAATATTCTTCTAGTTTTTTTAGTTCCACCTGTTTGTCATTCAACTCATCCATTTTATGGCTTAATTCACTAATTTCATCGGCAGAGCTTTGTATTTTTTGAATGTTTTGTTCTACTTCTTCCGCTTGTTGAGCAACTTGTAGGGCTTTTTCGGTTTTTTCTTCTACTTCTTTTAGTAGTTTTTTAGCTCTACGTTTTATATTAAAAAACTCTATTGCTCCCAAAGCTGCAGCAATGGCAATAATAGACCCAAAAATGATAAATGCCCATTTCATGGTTTCCAAAGTTCGATCTATGCTTTTATGGGCTTGTCGGGAAACTTCTCTAGCAAAACCGATTTGTGTATTATTTTGATAAACGCTGTCTAAAGTGGCTTTTTTGGTGCTGTCTATTATTTGTTTTTGCGGCAGACTATCTTGATTGGGAGTAGCTAGAGCAGTAGTCAAAAAGGAAAGGAATAGTAGGGTACTTAGTATTTGTCTCATAAAAGGTTTTGATAAGATTTAAGACGCAAGATATATATAAGATTTAAGACGCAAGATATATATAAGATTTAAGACACAAGATATATATAAGATTTAAGACGGGGGATAATTGATGTAGTGTCAGTTATTTAACCACCAATAATATTCGTTTGGTTCCTGAAAAGGGAAAAAAAAATAGGGGAAAAGGTGAAATCAACCATCTACGAATCACTAATCCACGAATCACTGATCTACTAATCACGAATCACTGAACTACTAATCACGAATCACTGATCTACTAATCACGAATCACTGATCTACTAATCACGAATCACTGATCTACTAATCCACTAATCCACGAATCTCTTACATCTTTTCATTTATCCTTATTAGGTCTTTTTTTAGGCTGTTGTCCGCCTCCCTTATTCCCTGCATTTTTTGGCTTTTTGCGATAATTTTTTCTCTTTTTATTTTGCTGCTGTCTAGGTTTAGCCGAAGAATTTCCCTTTCTATTTCTACCCGAAGAATCGGAGCTGATCAGTTTTGCCAAATGCTCAGGAAGGGGGGTAATAGGAATTTTATTTTTAATTAAGCGTTCTACCTGCTGGAATTTGCGCTTTTCTCGTCCATTCACAAACGTAATCGCAACCCCTTTGGAATCGGCGCGCGCAGTACGGCCAACGCGGTGTACATAGTCCTCCGCATCTCTCGGCATATCATAATTGACAACCAAATGCACTTCTTTAATATCAATGCCTCGCGCCAAAATATCCGTACCGACCAATATTTGCAGGCGTTTATTTTTAAACTGTCGCAGCATTTCCTCGCGTTCTGTTTGCGCTAAATCGGAGTGCAAAGGAGCGACTAAAAAACCAGATTGTTTCAAGTTTTGCGCCACTCGTTTTACATTATTTTTGGTAGAAGCAAAAACAATCACACTTTTATAGGCTTTGTTTTTTAGCAAATGTTTGAGCAGTGGAACTTTTAAGTCGTCCTGTATGCGGTAAACACTTTGCTTGACACCTTTTGCGGGCTGAGAAAGAGCAATGTTAATCTGCTCTGGTTTATTCAGGATTTTTTTGGCCAATTGCCGAATTTTAGGGGGCATAGTCGCCGAAAATAACAAAGTCTGACGGTTTTGCTTGGGCAATGCATTAATGATTCGCATAATATCATCGTAAAATCCCATGTCGAGCATTTTATCTGCCTCATCCAAAATGAGATGGCGAAGCTGCGCGACTTTCACATAACCCAAATTGAGATGTGAAATAAATTTACCGGGAGTAGTCACAATAATGTCCGCACCTTGTTTAAGGGCATTTTTTTCTCGAACAAAATCGCCGCCGCTACCGCCGCCATAGACAGGGGCAGAGGTGACCGACAGGAAGTAAGCAAAGCCTTCTATTTGTTGGTCTATCTGTTGTACCAGCTCGCGGGTCGGCGCAATAATGATGGTATTCACAGACTTGTGATTGTTGGGCTGCCGCATCAATTTGTCCAAAACGGGGAGGAGGTAGGCAGCTGTTTTGCCCGTTCCTGTTTGAGCACAGGCTATCAAATCCTGATTGTTTAGAATACAGGGAATCGCTTTTTCTTGAATAGGAGTGGGGGTTTCAAAGCCCATCGCATCAAGTCCATCAAGGACGGAATAGTGAAAATTAAAATCTTTGAATGTCAAATTGTTTTTTTTTATCTAAATGATTTCATGAAAATGAGTAAGTTTCAAGTGTCACACTTTTTAATCAAGCTGTTTATATATCCTTATGGTAATTAGTTGATTTGTCTTAAAAATGAAACCTACAGGAAAATGAGTAGTTGAGTGCTTTCGTTCTCTACTATACGTTAAAAAAACGAAAATAGCCAATCTTTTTATGTACTAAGTGATATTTGTTTGAAGATAAGTAAGCATTTACAGCTTGATTAGGTGTTTAATAGGTGTTGGAAAGTGATTATTGAAAAAAAAAAACACATTAAGAAACTTTTTTAGATAAGTGCTCGTTCTTAGGGAAAAGCAGTACGTGTAATTGTTCTTTATTTTATTAATAAATTGTTCAGAATCCTTTAAGTACAAGGGAAGCTAGTGTTTGGAAGTTATTTTTTACAGCTAATAATGTATTAAGGAAAATTATTTTTGAGCTGTGAAAACTTGGTGATAGGGACTTGTTTTTTGTGTATAAAAGCATAAAAATGAAAAAAAAAATGCGATTTTGAATAAAAGTTAATTTTTTATATTGAATTGATTTTTAATTATATGAATAATGTTAAATATGTTTACTGCTTAATGAGAACTTTGTAGCTTGTGTTTCAGTATTATGTAAAGAAAATGTATGCTATATAATAAAACCTGTAGCTGTTTTTTTTCTTTTTTTGTCTGGCAAAAGTCAAAAAAAAATATTATCTTTGATTAAAGCTACTTAAAAATTAGTGATATAGAGCTATTTAATTTATAGCCTTTTTGTATCCATATAATTTCTACACTATTCACATTTAACTTCCAAAAAACATTGTAAAATAAGTTTAGGCGCAGCTCATATGATATTTAGGTTTAAACCTTTTTTGTCATAGTAATGTCATATAGTTGTCTTGTGTAAACAAGTATTCAATGAGACATTGAGTAGAAAATATCCGTTCACCCTTAAATTTTATACGCTATGCTACGCCTAACTACTGCAATTATTATTGCAACTTACATGTTACTTAACTCTTGTAGTGTTATTGCTACAAATACAATAGAAACAACTACACATACAACTGGCGAAATTAGTCTTGTGTTGATGGGACTAGTGGTAGATGAAAATAATCAAAAGCCCATTAATGCAGCAACCATCGTCTTGATTGATCAAGAGGAGCAAACTAAACTAAAACGACCGCCTGAGCAAGAACCACAAACCGAACAAGAACTCAAAGTTAAAGAAAGGTTTGAGACTACAGATGATGGTACTTTTCAGTTTAAGTTGGAAGCAGGTAAGAGCTATGAAGTGTTGCTGATAGATGCTCTTGGAAAAATTATTGATAAAAAAACGGTATCAACAGTAAATAAATCCGAGGCTGAAATTATGCATACTATGTTTGAGATAAATAAATATTTATTAGATAGTGATATGGTTATAGATAGATGATTTTAGAATCATGTATTGAGGATGGTTTAGTCAGTATAACAGTACTATTTCTTGTATTTTTATATTATTTTAAGTCATAATGCGAATTATTAATATTTCAACCCCAAAAGATAAATCTATCTTTTGGGGTTTGCTTTTTTATTGCTTACAAATAGCTTTTTTATGCAACACTTTGGCGGAAAATGCTTCTAGTAAGTAGGTAAATGTGAGGTGTAGAGCACTTCACTCAATAGTTCAACAATTTTAGTTTAATATACATCCTTCTATTACAAGCATATTTCCTTTCTAACAACTTAAATCAAAATTGAACATGAACACAACACTAAAAACACTTATCCTATTATTAGCTGTTGCTGTGATGGTTTTGCCTAGTTGCAGTTCCTCTAAACAAGCAACAACAGATACAACTACCACCACAGCAACTAACAAGCGTCAGGGGGCAATAGGTGGGCAACAACGACAGGCAAGCAAAATTAATCAACCGCTAGAATCGCATAGAATGGGGCAGGATGATTTAATGACAGCCTTAGCATTAAGTGACGAACAGCACACTGATTTTATCAATATTCAAGAGAAATATCAAAAAAAAATTCAGAAGGTAGGAGATGATAAAAAGAAAGTCAGAGAGCTGCAACAAAAGAAAAATAAAGAGATTGCGAAGGTTTTTAGCCCCGAACAATTTGAAACTTACAAAACTCATGTGCGTGCAAAAATGGCGGAACGCGCCAATCGCCCTAGAGGTGGAAAACCATCTCATGCTGGACATGCAAATCCTACTGCTCACAAAGCGGAACACGAAGCATTAATGAAAAAGTTGAACCTGACAGCAGAGCAGAAAGTAAAATTTGAGGCATTACGTACCAAACACCGAAGTGAGAGAGAAAGTATGTGGGAAGATAGTAGTGCAGGTGATGATAAAGAAGTGATGCGTGCTAAGATGATGGATATGCGAAAGAGACATATGGCAGAAGTAAAAATGATTTTAACTCCTGAGCAATATAGTGTTTTTGAACAACATGCGAAAAAACATATGGGCCCTCGTCATCATCCACCAAGAGGTGGCGGTATTAGAGGGAAAGTACAAGGCGGACCGAGATAATTAATTGCGAATTGGCTTTTGTGAAATGTTAGTGTTTGCACGCTATAATTTCTATCCATAAAAAAAACGCTTGCTGAATAATTTCAACAAGCGTTTTTTTTGTGGATTTTACAAGATTAACTTTGTTTTTTCTTGAAAAAAAACCTTTAATTATCTGATTTTGAAAGAGATAGAAGGCAATTTACGAGTTGCTTTATCTGGACCTCTCACCTTGATGTTATCAAAGTAATAAATGCTTCCAACTTTTGCTTTATTCAGTAGGTTTTTAGATTTATCATTAAATCTCGCTCCTTTATTACTAACAATCAAGAGGTCTTGACCACGTTCTGCAAGGGTCAACTCAAAGCCGAGTACCTCAAAACGAGCATCGAAGTCGAAGTCTTTCAAACGAGCAATCAAACCACGCTGTGCTTTCATTTCCCCTGTACCAAGCACACCACCAGCTTTACCACCAACTTCTGGTATCGGGTCTGGAATACGTTTGATACGGAACTCTTTTCTATCAATCACTCGACCACCTACGGTAAGGTTTACATTCGTGCGTTTTCCAGCAGGCGGAGGCACTTGTACTAAGTACTGACCAGCACCAGCAGGAGACATGTTTCCTGTTGTAATGGTTGCTTTAACATCGCGCTGTGAAACACCTGATACAGAAACAGTTATCGGATTCGGTACACCAATATAGAAAACATTCATCTTATCCGCAGAAACAACCCCTACAGGCTTTAACTCTTTCTTCAAACGTTCAATTTCACGCTGCAATTTTTGTATCTGTGCCTGATTATTTTGCGGCTTAGGTGTATTTTTCTTTTCGTTCTCTAGTTGCTTGATTTTCTGCTCCATCTGTTGAATCTGTCGTATATCTTTTTGATTCGACTTCAAGCGTCGATTTTCACTCAGCAATTCTTTAAGCCGTGGATCTTCAGGCGTTTTCTGATTTTGCAATCTTTTGATTTCCTGATCTGCTCTAGCCAATTTATTTTTAAGATCGTCTATCGCTTTGCGTGGATCGTTTTTAGGAATTTTGTTTTGCAAATCTTGTATTCTACGTTCTGCTTGTCGAAGCTTATCTTCGGTTTGTGCCAATTTCGGACGCAGATCCTCTGGTTTTGCTTTGCTTTGCATGGCTTTCAACCGCTGTTCTGCATCTTTCAATTTGTTTTGCAGTTGATTCATATCTCTCAACTTATTTTGCAGTTCGGCCAATTTTGGTCGAAGGTCTTCTTTAGGAGCTTTTTGCTGCAAATCTTTCAACTGCTTTTCGGCACGTTTCAGTTTGTTCAAGGCATCAGTCAGTTGAGGTCGAAGGTCTTCTGTTTTTACAGCAGTTTTTGCTTGTAAAGATTCTACTTGTCGTCTCAATTGGTTAACCTCTTGCGCTTTTTTCTTCAAATCCTCCATTTGTGCCAAATCCTGCTTCAACTTATCCATATCTTTAAGTTGGGCTTTCAATTTGTTGAGGTCTTTTAATTGTTCTCTCAAACGCGCCAACTCTTGATTTGGATTCTTTTGTGAGGCTTCCAAAGAGCGAATTTGTTGCTGTGACTGCTTAATTTTGTTCTCGTAATCCTGAATTTTCTTTCTCAAATCGGTAATTTCCAATTGAGGGTCTTTTTTAGGAGGGCGAGGTTTTACTACATAACTGGTAGAGAAAGGAATGTTTTTCACACCACCTTCGCCATCAGCTACGGCAATACTACCACTAACTGTTTTGCGCCCAAGTCCTTGTGCTACAGTTCGGTACTCTGCACTACCATCTGGCTTTAAGGCCATTGATTGACCGCCAACGATAATATTAGGGCGTTCTTTGAGTGAGGTAGCTGCCAAGAATACTTCAAGGCTGAACGGGTCGCCTTCCGAAACGTTTTTAGAGCTAGGTATGGCGATGGCTTTCATTTTATCAAAAGAAATTTTCTTTTGAATACCACCTACCTTCTCCGAGAAACGCTGTACAACCATAGCCTCAGAAGCAATGGCATCGTTTCGGAATTGGTTTAGTAAGGTTGTTGCTGCTGCGACTGGCATCTGGAAAAAATTATAAGTCGCCCAGTCGTCTTTGTCAGAATCTTCGGGAGGAAGAGGCGCATTTAGTGGCATAGCTTTTTGGAGGTAAGCAACATCAGCTTTGGAATCGCCATTGTTTTTTCTAAAAAGGTCAATGTACTTTTGGCGATAATCCAGGATTTTTTGCTCTAATTCATAGGCTTTACCATCTTTATCGTTGCCCAGCATAATGCGTGAAGGGGTGTCTTGGTCTTCACTTTTGGTCAACTCGCCTGTGAGGGGATCAACGCCACTTTCGGTACGTAAAAGCTCATCCAGTTCATCTAAATACTGGATAAATTCATCCGTAATATCACCTGCATTTTGAGCTGCCTGAAAATAACGCAAATCCTGTGGATCATTGTTTTTGTTTACCTTGTCTTCAAAGGCTGCTAATGTAGCGGTGATTTGGTCGTTGATAGCATAGTTAGAGTTACTAATACCTCGATTTACTACCTTAAATGCGTTCAAAATCTCTGCGGAAACACTTAGTGCTAATAGTGCGATCAGCACAAGATACATGATGTTGATCATCTGCTGCCGCGGTTCCTTAGGTATGGACATATTACTACTTCTTCTTTAAGGTTTTCTTATAAAAATTAAAATCTTAGTGTAGAAGCTCTAACCATATAGTTCTTTGTTTTTTTTATTAATAAATAAATGTAGTTGGAGTTTGGAAAGTTCCAAAGTTCCAAAGTTCCAAGGTTTTAAAGTTTTTGTTTTTTTAGTAAAAAATCATTATACTTTTAATCTATTAAAGTAGATACAAAACTTAAAAGGGAATTGTTTTTTGTAACTGATAAGCTAAAATTAATTTAGGCCAAACTCTAATAATTAAAATCTAATGTCTCACGTCTCAAATCTAATGTCTCACGTCTCAAAAAGTAGTTTGAATAATTATTTATAGATAACTAAAAACAACTTTTGTTTATTGTAGACCGTGAGGTAGATTTTTTACTATCTACCTTTATTATGAATATTATTTGGTGTTGAAATTAAATGATTTGGAAATAAAAATAGGGTCTGTAATTGGCATTACTAGAAGGCTATGCTGCTATAATACATCTATTAGACTGTATGTGAAACGCAATAGTCACCTTTATTATTGATTATCTAGTTTTTTATTATGACAAATTTATGACAAATATTTTTTCCTCTTGAATTATGCCAAATATTGTGCCAGTTGTTGTTAAATTAATAGAATATTTGAATTAATTTTGATGCATGATAATAGACAAAAATGATGCTATTTTTCTGTTAATATTTAGAGAATCAACAAATAATGACCCAAAGTGTTTTGTTATGGCTATTAACAAAATGTATTTGACTGCCTTTTGACAATATTATTAGACTGCATTTTAAACGCTTTAAAAATAGAACGGTCTGTGAAAATGGTTTAATATGTATAGACTTAGAAAATGCTAATTTTTCTAAAAAAACGTTAGAAAATAAATCCTTTTATGGCCGGAAGATAATCATTTCATACTAAAATTAAGGCAAAATCAAGTTTCAATTTTAATTGTAAGAAATGGTTCAAATATTTATCTAATCCAAAAGATTTGAAACAAAAGAATCTTGACTAAGTAAAAAATTGTAGATGTCATAGTCAATAATGGTTTTAGGCATGATTATCGCAAAAAAAAACTAAACAATAACTTGACTACCTAAACTTGTTTTTTTGCCATTTTTTAGATGATAAAAAATGACAATGCAACCAAAGGTAGTTGAAAAGTTGTTTTTTTATTAAGTAAATTTGCTAACAACCCCTATTTTGAATCAAACAACTTGTCATCTTTATAAAGCACTATACAAATTATTAGTGAGCATATAGCCTGTGTTCTTTTATTTTTTAAAATGTCAGTCCACAACTCAGCAATTTAAGCTAAGTACTTAGACATACTACCTAAAATAATTAATTGTAATTTATGATAAAATTAATTGTTATTTGGGTTTGTCTAGTTATTTATATACCCAGAATGAGAACTTATTTTTTAAAAAAGAGAAATATTCATTTAAATAAAACTCTGAGCCAACTAATTTAAGTTTCAGACGCTAATTAATTGAGCATAAATTTTACACTAAAGTATGAAAGATTAATACTTTAATTTAAAAACAATGTTACTATGTTTTGCTTATGTACTTATATTGGCTTGGATAAAGAAATTAAGTCAATCAAATAAAAATCAATATGATTATGGTTTTAAAACTAAAAAAATCTAAGCTAATGAGAAATGCTTTGTTGCTTTGTTGTTTTTTGATGGTTAGTGCTTTGTTTCAAGATGCAAATGCCCAAAGAATTCCTTTGCGTTGTACGAATCAAACCGCTTTACCTGTTTGGATTGCTGTTGCTTACAATCACATCCCCGATTTAGATTCTAAAGATACTTGGGTGTGTGAAGGATGGCTGTACATTGAGCCAAGAGATACCGTTGTTTTGTCTCGACACATGGGCTTTGACCGTACCGATGGCATTAAAACAAATTTCTTCTACTATGCTTATCAAGTAGGACAAGGAGCTAGAGAATGGAAAGGTATCCGTAAATTTTTGGTAGACATTAGCAAGCCAAGTTCTAAAGATGAATTTGAGTTTTCCATATCCAGAGCGCATAAACTGGATGACAACCCAAATCACAAGCGTTATCACTTTAAAGCGGGAGTATTGGGTGCGCCAGGTGCCGATCCTAATGCACGACCTAAAGATATGATCGTTTTACGACAAAGTGATCGCAATGATGTGCCTGACAAAAGCAGTGGTGTAGTAAAAGCTCCGTCAACTCAACCAGCAGCTACTCCTTTTTCTTCAAGCACTCCAAGTCACAGCGTAATCAGCCAACCTTCTAACCAAACGAATATGCCTACTGCGCCTGCTCCTGCATATAAAGGTGGTGGTTTCAAGCGTGGTGGCTACTCTCCTGATGTTGAATAATAAAATATGTAGAAAGATATTAGACATAAGATATAAGATATAAGATATAAGATATAAGACATAAGATTTATGCAAGCTCTTTTTTATTATTATAATTTTATGTTTAAATGTCTTTCGAGGCTATGTATTTACCTATAGTACTGATTATAATGAAACATATAGCTCATGATTTTTTTCATGGGCTATTTTTTTTTGGGGTAAACTGTTTACTTTTGTTGAGAAAATTCATGAATTTTCTTTACTATGCTTTTGGTTGTGAAGCTACAAAACCACGAAACACTAATTTCTAACTTATGCATTTTTTACCTGAAAATATTATGGAGTATGCGCGTGAACATACTTCGCCTGAAATAACTGTATTAAAACAGTTGAATCGAGAAACGCATGTTAAGGTGATGATTCCACAGATGTTGTCGGGGCATTTACAGGGGGCATTTTTGCGAATGATTAGCCAAATGGTGCGCCCCAAAGCAGTGTTGGAAATTGGCACTTATACGGGCTATTCGGCCATTTGCCTTTGCGCAGGTTTGCAGGAAGGCGGTGTGTTGCATACCATAGACATTAACGAGGAGCTAGAAGATATGCAACGTGCGTATTTTTCCAAAGCAGGTCTAACACACTGTATACAACTGCATATTGGGGCTGCTTTAGACATTATTCCTAGCCTCCAAGAGCAGTTCGATTTGGTGTTTATTGATGCGGATAAAATCAATTATTCTAACTACTATCATCAAATTTTCGATAAGGTTCGCAAGAATGGCTATATTATTGCAGACAACACGCTTTGGGGGGGCAAAGTGACTAGGGTACCTAAACCAAGTGATAAGGATACACAGGCGTTGCAGGCGTTTAACAAAATGGTGCAGGAGGATGAACGGGTGGAAAATTTATTGTTGCCGTTTAATGATGGCTTGATGATGGTAAGAAAAATGATAAGTACTTAGACATAAGATATGAGACTTGAGAGGTATACTTCAAATGCAATGCTTTTCAACCAAACAGTTTTTGCTTATTTTGACAGTTCGTGGATTCGTTATTAGTAGATTAGTGATTCGTATTTCGGCACTTTTTTGATAGTTGCTTTCTTTTTGAATAGTTTCCGTAACGATCTGACCACATGCATGTGGTCAGACAAAAGTCTAAACAGCTAAATATCAACCTGACCCACATACATGTGGTCAGGGGTTAGGATGATAATGAAACATACCACTTGGGATAATCAATTCACTATTGATTTGTCGTTTAATTTTGTTCACCTACTTAATAATAGAATAAGGAAGAAAAGGTATATAGTGTTAAGAATCAGTCAATTAACAAGGCTGTAACATTATTTGAAATCTAATTGTAAAAATTGTCATTGTT
>JAHDHV010000063.1 GCA_020631155.1 Bacteroidota bacterium
ATTCACCTTTCATAGTAAAGCGTATTTTGCCTTTCCCTAAATTTCTGACACACTCATATCTTTTAGTTCGGTACGAGGTGTAACCTCATAGCTGTCATATTACAGGGGCGAGCTTTTAGCTCGCGCCGAACCAAATTCGTAGCCTCTGGCTTTAATAAAAAGCAAAATTTGGAGACAAAAGTCCCCTTTTTTAAGCCAAAAGGTGCGTTCAAGACAGTTTTCCTACCTATTTTCACCCAAAAAACTCCTAATTCAACATAAATATAGGTATATTACCAATTTTATTTCTCAGCATAGGCGTTTGAGTTGGTCGTTTTTTAATAGGGACAATTTTATATACTTCATTATTGATAATATTTGGCATTTCTTTCTGAATATAATCAAATAATTCATCTATATAAATAACCGTATCGTTATTTTTATCTGCTAAACGTAGCCCTTTCAACAATGCATGGGTAAACACACCATTTTCGCAAGTATAACATTCATAGGAGTTTTCCTCTGCTTTTGAAGAAGTTAAGGTAATGATACCTTCCTGAGAATCAATAATATTATGTAATGCAGAGCTAATTGCTTTTTGCTTCCTAGTCAAAACAGCACCTTTTGCGGCTAAACCTGCCCCACTCCTGCAAGCATCCAACCAAATTGTTTTTTTGCCTGCAAATGAGTTTAAATGATCCACCATTTCGCCATAGCTGATCGTTGTTTTCAAAAAAGAATCTTCTTTAAAATCACTTCCTTTAATATAAAAATTACTATTTTTTGTATCGCCATGAGAGGAAATAAATAAAATAAATACATCTTGAGGACGCAAGTTTTTGTCCTTATATTCTGCTATTCTTGCTTCAATACTGGCTGCTGTGGCTGCTTTACCAATCAATGTATCTATATAAACATTAGAAAAAATGGGGTTCAGGGTACTACTTTGACGGCCAAAAGCAGTGGCTATATCTTTTGCATCTTTTTCACAAAAATACAAATCTTCAAAATCCGTACCAATGGATAAAATATATAAGTTAGGGTCAGGATTGTAGGTCACCTTAATAGACTTTGACTTTTGAGTGGTGCCATCAGGTAAGGTTACCTGTAAGTACATATTGCGCTGTCCTTTTGTCAATCGCATCTTCTGGGTAAAAGTATACTCAAACAAATTTCCAGTAGTAGTGGAGACCAATTTTTGTTCCCCATCTTTACCCGTTTGTGGCATACCATCCATATGTAAAGTACAGTTTTTCTGATCAATTTTTTGACTAGAAATCACTTTTATCTTAACCTCTGCCTTGGGTTCATCCGCAATCCAACCATTTACATCTAATTTATCAGCATTTGGTTCTAGCCAATTGACACTTATAATCTGCTTTGGAGGTTGTACAACAGCATCTATTAACTTTTCAATTGGTTTATCTGCATTTTTGTCTTTTTCCTTATCAACCACCTCATGTTGATACGTCTTTTCCTCATTAATACTAACACGCTTTTTCTCAGGCTTAGATGCTTTTTCTTCTTTAACTGTAGGCTCAACAATAGCTATTCTCCCCTCATCACTAATCGGTTTCGGCTTAGATGGCGAGGGAGTAGGTTCTGTTTTGCCCTGTGCTTCTTTAATTAACTCTTCTATTGTAGCTTGTTTAACTAAAGCTAAATTGTCTAGTTCTCTAGCTTCTGAAGACCCAATGCGACTGATCAATACTTGATCAAATTCTACCTTTGCATTTTTAAAATTTCTTTTATTGGCTGGCTTTTTCTTTTCTAACTCCATTCTACTCAAAGCACTATAATAATAGGCCTCTTTCAATATAAAACAGTCACATTTACAAACTTGCCCTCTTTTGCTAATTACATGATTGTAAAAAGAAGCAATCGCCGCCCCAAATTGGTCGCTTTCATATTTGTTAATTGCATTTTCATGCTCCTTTGCAATTTGCTTGCAAATATCCTTTTTCTGGGCAAATAAACTGCATGTTATAAAAAATAGTATTATAGTAGTAAAATATTTCATTTTCATATTTTTCAGGTTGTTAAAAATTTGCTTTTTGGCTTTTTAGCCTTTTAGCTTTTGGCTATATCTCATCTCACATCTAAAAATTACTCCTTCTCCATATCCTCTACAATATCTTTCTCTGTATCTGCTTTTTCCTTTTTCTCTTGTTCATTCAAAGCGATACACTTTTTCTTAGTTTCTTCAATAAATTCCTCGCGAACTTCACTGCTCAAATCCTTTAAATATATATCAAATGCATTTTCTACATCTAAATTTATTTGCACTTTACCGCCATCATCTTCTGTGTCCACAATGCTTGTTATAATTTGAAGATTCTCCATATCAATATTTGGCGACTTTTTGCTCAAACGATACATAACTCCATAAGCACGCATAAATGCCAATTCTTCCTGTGATTCGATAATGCTTGAATATTTGCCTCCATCATAGGTTATTTTAGCACTTCCTCTGCTATCAATAGATTCATAAGTAGTTGATGGAATTTCGCCAAAATCTTTTTGATAAAACAAACCATTTAAATATTTCCCACTGATATTCAATAGATTAGGCACAGGTTTATTAGTCGCATAACCTGTTACAAAACCTCTAATTTTTCGACTTGTTTCTAAATCTTCATATTGTTTATCTATTGATTTTTGTAAAACATCCAGTGCTTTTTTCACATAGCGATTAATGTATTCATTCTTTTCCAATGCTGCAACAGTTTTTACACCATCCCCATTATCGGTATATTCAAAAACAACGCGCAAATCAAGTGGTGCCAAGTCCTCTGCACAGTCGGGTACATCAATCAAAAGCGGTTCGGGAATATTTTCCTCCTCAAATGGTTTTGAATCATCAGCCGTTTCCGTTGATTCTTTGGTAGATTTCTTTGGTTTAGTAGCAGTTGTTGGCTTTACCTTTTTCTTAATATCATTTTTCACTTCTTCTTTTACTTCTTCCTTTTTTTCTTTGATTTGCGTAGTCACTTTATCCAAATCGCTGACCGTTCCCTTGCAGTTGCAATTGCCATCCTCCACATCATTTTGCGTATAGGGGTCCTTATCATCACAAGGCGTATTCACTGCCGCACACTTAGGTTCTTCTGGCTCTGGTTCAGGTTCTGGCTTGTTTAACTCATCAATAAATGCCTGCATTGTTTTGTCGGTTACTCCTTCTTCTTTGAGCCATAAAGCATCTTTAGCCTTAGTTCCTTTATATTTTTTCCGATACACATCCCTCGCTTTTCCAGCGTGATGTATGGCATTATGCACATTTTCTTCATGTTCCTCATAATGATAAACATACAAATTAGCTTTTACCCAATTGTATAACACTTTATACTTTTCCCAGCCATCATCAATTAATTTTTCCCTTGATTTTTTAGCCTTCTCAATTTTGCAAATCTCAGTTGATGCCAACTCATACTTTTTATTTTTCATATAAGCATAAGCCTTCCCAAAAGATTTCCAATCTGCTTTTTTGAGTTTTTTAGGACAATCTGCTTGACTATAGGTAGGTGAATGTGCCAAACAGAGCAGTGCGAGTGCACCAAATAGTGCAAAAAGTAGCTTTTTCCTCATAATTGTTTATTGGTTTCTTAAAAAATTAAATATCTAGTTAAAAAAACACAGCTAAATAACGATTTTTAGCCATATATACATTGCATAACAAATTGCTCAATTATTGGTATTATTTTGAAATAGAGGGCGCAAAGCAAAGCTATACATTTTTACAAAAAAAACAAAAAACATTTACATATTTATTTCATCATTTAGCTTGACAGGATTGTTTATTTGTAGATTAGTGTTTAGCAAAATAAAGCTCCCCTCCTCCCCTTTTCCCAAAAAAACAACAGCTACCGACAAAAAAGCTAACTATCGCCATCTAGTATCAAAAAAAACTCTAATTTTCAGATAAATATTCTAAAAACAAAAAACATTACTTGTAAAATTTTAGTTATACAATAGCCCTCTCCTCTCCAAAATAGACGCAATCAAGCTTCATTTAAAAATTAGGTCTAAATCTAATACAATCAAAAAATTACAGTAAAAATAAAATAATGGCTAACAGTAAAACGTTAACTAAAATATTCATATCTTATGCTATAGAGGATGAGGCTCATAAGTTGGCTTTGGAAAAACATTTATCTGCCCTAAAAAGACAAGGCATTATTGAGTCTTTTGATGCTGGAAAAATAAAAGCAGGGGCTAATTGGGATAACAGCATACAACAGCATTTAAGTGACACAGATATTACTTTGCTACTCCTTAGTGCCGATGCACTTGCTAATGACTATATACATGACCATCAAATTCAAAAAGCATTGATTCGTGCCGAAGCCAATGAAACAATCTTAATTCCTATTCTTATCCGTTCAGTAGATTATACAGGTTTGGGTGTAGAAAAATATGCTGTTTTACCCTCCAATAAAAAAGCTGTTACTGAATGGAATAATCAGGATAAAGCCTATCAACATATTGCTCACCAAATACGTAAAGTTGTTGAAAATTTAAGTGATTTTAAAAGTGCTAAAACGGATGTTTTCGAGCAAATTTTAATCAAAGATAAAAAAGACCCTGCCCCACAAGATGATAAAAAAACTAAAATTTGGAATTACATTATTTCATTTGGAGTTTTAATAGGTATTTTAGCAAGCATGGCTGAAATATCAGGTTATAGTATAAAAGATTATTTGAGTTCAAGCAATTCCCCTGATAAATTTGCCTATACCGTCTACCTCCACAATCCTAAAGACGAACTAATTGAGGAAATAGAAGGTCGAGAAGTGGAATTAGATTTATCCGACCAAATTTTAGATGCGACCATTGCGGAAGGGCAGGCACATTTTAAAATTAGCGAGGATTATATTGGCGAAACAGCAAAGATTCGCATTCGCCGTTCCAATGAACAGCAGCAAGCCTATCAAAACATTCATTTGGATAGTGCCTATCTACTGACCAAAGAAGGCAAAGCCAAACTAAGCGTTATTTTGCCTGGGTTAGATAAACTCAATGGCAGGGTAACGGATTTTGTGAGTAAAGATGCATTGCCAAATGTGCGAATCAGCATTAACCAACATATTAGCACCTATAGCAATGAATTTGGAGAATTTGAACTGCTCATTCCCCCAAAATATCAACAAAAAACACAACATATTTTTGCCAACAAACAAAATTACTGCGACTACAATATAAGTATCCCCATATACACTAAGGACATTACCCAAATTGCCTTGCGCCCCAAAAGGACAGGCAAAAATTGTACTGACTCTTTTTAAAAACCCTAAACTAGCTAACTCTCATGAAATCATTAAATATTATTATCAGCTTATGTATGTTATTAATAGCTAACTCCCTATTGGCTCAAAATAACATTCCTATAGATGGTGAGGTAACGATTCAAAACAGCCGTTACAGAACCAAAAAAACACAGTATGTCATTGGTGCAGAAGTCAAGGCAATCAGTGAAGCTTATGCCAAACCCCAGCTAACAGATAATGCAGGACAGTTTAAATTGATTTTTGGGGATGTTGATCAGGGGGAAGAAGTATTTTTGTCGGTGACTTATCCCGATTTGCGAGTGGTGAATGAAAACGCGCTAAAAAACCTAAGTGTGGGGCAAAAAGCCAAAGTAAAGGTATATATGTGTGATAAGGCGGTGCAAGATTTAGAAAAAATGGCGTATCACAAGATCAATAAAAAAGCCATTACCAAAAAATACGATCAGCAAATTACCTTATTGCAAAGCAATCAAAAAAACCAACAAAGAACCATTCAACGATTAGAGCAAGAGTTTGAAACGGAATATCGCACTAAAAATGCAGCACTTCAAGCCCTTAGCCAAAAGCAGCTAGAATTGACCCAAAAAGAAAGACAACTAACTGCTACCATTCAAGAATTGCAAAAACAGCAAATAGCAACAGCAGCCCAAACAGTTGCCCTAAAAGATTATGAACAAAACCGCCAACTTCTACAAAATCAAACCAAAACTCTAGCAGAAAAAACGGTAGAGGTTACTGAGGTACGCCTAGAAATAGAGCTATATAAAGAAAAAATGATTGAATTACAGGCTACCACTAGCCAACAAGAAAAAAGTATTGATTCTTTAGCCCAAAAATTGGCTTTGGCAAAGGATAAAGATTTAATTATTGACAAACTACAAAAACAAAGAGCGATTGCCCTAAAACAAGCAGAGGAAATTGCTGCCAAATTTGCCCAAGTCAATTTAGATGATCAATCGGCTATTTATATCAAAGCCTTTGAATTGTATCAACAAGGACAGGTAGCAACCGCCATTGCCATTTTAGACAGCATTGATTTTGAATACCGACTAAAAACCAATGCTGCAGAAATTGCCAAGCGAGAAAAGCAAATGAAACAAGATATTAATGCCTTAGTCTTAAATGCTCGAATGAAAATAACAGAATTAAAATTTAAAGAAGCAGAAAAAGATTATGATTTAGCCATTCAATATGCAAAAGATAATTACGATATTATCTTTGAATTTGCCCTTTTTTTAGGCAAACAAAACAATTTCAATAAAGCAATAATATTATACCAAAACTGTTTAGAACTAACTACTTCTGCTGCCCAAAAAGCAGATATACTCAACAATTTGGCTAACTTGAAACAGACTAAAAACGAACTAAATAATGCCGAAAGTAACTATCTCGAAGCTTTAAAAATTAGGAGACAATTAGCCAAAAAAAATCCAGACGCTTTTTTGCCAGACGTGGCAACTACACTCAACAATTTAGCAGTCTTACAAAAGAATAGAAACCAACTAAAAAAAGCAGAAACTCACTATGATGAAGCTTTAAAAATTTATCGAAAATTAGCACAAAAAAACCCACAAGCTTATACAGGGACACTTGCATTAGCTATCAACAATTTAGGCTTATTATATACTATTAAAACCGAATTTAAAAAAGCAGAAAATTACCATAATGAAGCTTTAAAAACTTATCAAAAACTAGCAAAAAAAAATCCCGATGCCTACATTCTCTATGTAGCTAACACCTTCGGCAATTTAGGCTTCTTATATGCTACCAAAAACGAACTAAATAAAGCGGAAATTCACTATCAGAAATCTTTAAAAATTCATCAAAAATTGGCAAAAAAGAATCCTGATACTTATGAAGTTCATGTTGCCACAACCCTTAACAATCTGGGCTTAGTATATGCGACTAAAACTGAGTTAAAAAAAGCAGAAACTCACTATAATGAAGCTTTAAATACTAGGAGACAATTAGCAAAAAAAAATCCTGATGCTTATGAAGTTGACGTTGCTATGACCCTTAACAATTTGGGGTTACTATATGTCACTAAAATTGAGTTAAAAAAAGCAGAAACTCACTATAATGAAGCTTTAAACATTTATCAAAAACTAGCAAAAAAAAATCCTGATGCTTATGATTTAGCTGTAGCTAGGTCAAATATTAATATAGGCATACTTTTTTATGAGAAATATAAAAGAAACACTACCAAAAAAGAATTAAAAACTAAAGGTCTAACCTTATTACAAAATGCAGAAACTTATTTAACCAAATATAGTAATATTCCTACTGTTCAGAAATATATGAGGCTTATTGAGCGTTGCAAAAATGCTTTTGAAAATCCTAATGTTTTGTCCGATAAACAAAAGCAATTTATAGAGCAAACATTTCAAGTGATTACATATTACCAAGCCAGGGCTGACAGTCTTTTTAAAATACAAGCTTATACTCAAGTTTTACAAGAGTATAAAAAATCTCTTATTAAAGCCACTCTTGTAGATAGTCTTGCTCAAAATGATAAAACTGTTGCACACCACCTATCAAAAAATAATTTTCCACCTTCTGCCCTAAGAGCAAAATACGCTCAAAATTGTGGCAATACCTCTTGGTATGCTTTATTTGCTCAAGAATATGCTACTGCCCAACAGTATGCTCAAAAAGGTTTAGCCTTAGATGCTTCACAAGAATGGATAAAAACAAATCTGGCTCATGCTTTACTCTTTCAAAAAAAATATAAAGAAGCGGAAGCCATTTATCTCGCCTTAAAAAATAGCTCCCATAAATTAAGTGAGGAAAAAACAAATGTTCAAGTGCTTCTACAAGATTTTAAAGATTTAGAAGCGGCAGGTGTTATCCCCAAAGAAAGTCAAGAGGATGTCGAGAAAATTAGAGCGTTGTTGGAGGAGGAATAAAAAGTTGGAATACCCCTATAAAAGTTTTATCTTTGATTAAATTCTTAGAACAAAATCAAACATACATAAGGTTGCCAAAACACACACATTTACCAATTGATTATGATACACAGTGGAAGGAAATTATCACATCTTTATTCCAAGATTTTATAGCATTCTTTCTTCCAAAAGCCTTCAACTTGATAGACTTTAGTTTTCCAATAGAGTTTTTAGAACAAGAGTTACATCAAATATTATCAGATAAATATAAAAAAGGTAAAGTTATTAACGATAAGTTAGTAAAAGTATACCTAAAAGATGGACAAGAAAAATGGATATTGATACATATCGAAGTCCAATCAAGTTATGAATCTGACTTTTCGGAACGAATGTTTACCTACTTTTATCGGATATACGACAGGTATCAAAAGCAAATAACAGCAATAGCTATATATACAGGTGATAAACTACCAAGCAGTTATGACAAGTATGAGTATAAATTCTTAGGCACAGAAAACATCTATAAATTCAACACCTATAAAATCAAATCAGTATCAGAGAAAGAATTGCTGCAATCTTCTAACCCATTTGCCCTAGTAGTTTTGGCTAGTAAATATTTGTTATCAAGTCAAGAAGACTACAATAAACGCTACAAATTTAAGCATCGTCTGATAGCACTTTCTCGGGAACGCGATTATAAAGATCATCAAATTATAAGCCTATTACGATTCATAGATTTATTGCTGAAACTACCTAAAGAATTAGAGTTAAAATTTGAAACAGAGTTAATAGAAAAATATATAAAACCTAAAGAAATGGTACTAAGAAAATCAGATCGCTTTGCTAATCAACTTCATTTAGCACTATATGGTGAAACATTGGCAGAAAAAATAAAAAAGGAAACTATCATGGAAAAGACATTGATAGTTAGAAATTTATTATTATTAAATAAATTAACCATTAGTCAAATAGCAGATGCGATTAACGAAACCATAGATTTTGTTGAAAAGGTTAAGGAAAAATTAAAGAAATAGTAAGGCTAGTTTTTGCGCTCAAATTTCTGAAACCTGAACCAAAGGAAACATGCTCTCTACATTCCTAAACAATTAGAGTTTGGAGCTAAGTTGGTTTTTTGCCTTTTATTTTATTGATTAAAATAATAACAACTTAATTTAACTTTGTATATTATTGATTAAATAAACAATAGGCGTTAACATTAAAGTTTATTTAAAAAAATAAAAACCTTAAAACCTTGCAACTTTGCAACCTTCCAAACTCCAATAAACAAATGCTTCCCAATGCGTCATAAACGGAAATTATCATTTGGCAAAATAGAGTTTGCCGATTTACAAACTTTTGTTCAAATCACTCCTTCGCCAGAGGTTAAGGTCTTTGATAAATGGTTTAGTTTTCAATATTCTTTGAGCAAAGCAGAAAAGCTTTTTTTGGAAAAAATTTATCAGTCAAATAGATTATTAATTGATACTTACTCAGAAGAAGAATTAAAAGCAAAAATTATTATTCCCATTATCAATCAGGTTGATTTTACACAAGATAATGTCCGAGATTGGTATGAACGGCCACTAAAAGCAGTCGTCAATGGTGTTTTATTGACTGGCAAAACTGATTTTATGGTGGCAACTGGATTTGATAAACCGCAAAAACCCTTTTTTTTTATCCAAGAATATAAAAAAGCATTGGGCGACAAACACCCTCAAAACGCACTCCTTGCTGCCATGATGACCGCCTTAGAACTCAATCAAACTCAGGAAATGAAAGGGGCTTTTGTGATTGGTAAATCTTGGCAGTTTGTGATTTTGAAAAAACTAAGCGAACAGCACTACACCTTTTTTATCTCTCGCGATTTTAGCATCATCACCCTACCCGAACTCCAACAAATTTACAGTAACCTGCAAGCCGTCAAAGCAGCTATTTTTGGTAAGTAAGTACTTAGACGTAAGATTTGAGACAGGAGATAATCAACTCACAATTAATGATTTATGACAAATCAGATAGTTGTTTAATTTTGTCTAGCTACTTATATTAAACTTAAAAGCACATAATTCGTAATTTCTAATTCGTAATTCGTAATTATAATTCAGTCTGTCTTATATCTTATATCTTATATCTTATATCTTATATCTTATATCTTATATCTAAGCTTGCTAAAAAAAATAGTTTTTTACGTATTCTGAACCTTTTTTGCTAACTTTGTGTATTCAATAAATACAAGTCTATCAATACAAGCCAAAAAATTGTTGATAAAATGCAAAAGCGTTTGTATTTTTGCCTATTCTAAACAAGTAACTTAGTTAAAGTAATTGTTTGTACATGCAAATTCAATTAAATGACTATCAATTACTTATTTCAAATAATCATGCATACAACTTGACAATCACAAACTGGCAATAATGAATTTCTTCCCAACTTCCTTAATGGGTTATTTTTTTTTGATTATATAAATATTCATAGAACTATGACAGCTAAAGCTATCGCTACAGAAATCATCCAAAAAGAAAACATCAATCAAAAAATTACCTAATCACGAATCACTGATCTACGAATCAACGTTTTGGAATTGAAAGAAAAATCTACTATACCATTACCATTGTCGAGTAAAATTAATCAAATCTACTATCCCTTACTTAAAAAAAAGAAAAAAGACAAACTGTGGAATTAAATCAACATCCTTCATCCAATGGTCAGGCGAACCCACCTAATGAAAATACGGTACAAAGTGAGCCGCCATTGGCAAATATGTATAAAACTTGGTTTCTGGATTATGCCTCTTATGTCATTTTAGATCGTGCGGTGCCTTCGCTAGAAGATGGGCTAAAACCTGTACAAAGGCGGATTCTGCACGCCCTCAAAGCTATGGATGACGGGCGTTTTCACAAGGTCGCCAATGCCATTGGTCAAACCATGCAGTTTCACCCACATGGCGATGCGTCTATTTACGAGGCTCTCGTCAATTTGGGGCAGAAGGATTTGATGATAGAAACACAGGGCAATTGGGGCGATGTTCGCACAGGGGATAGTGCAGCAGCAGCCCGTTATATTGAGGCGCGCTTGTCGAAATTTGCGCTGGAAATCGCCTTTAATAAGGACATCACCGAATGGCAACGCTCCTATGACGGTCGCAAGCAAGAGCCTGTGCATCTGCCCGTTAAATTTCCTTTGCTTTTGGCGCAGGGTGTAGAAGGGATTGCGGTCGGTTTGTCTACCAAAATTTTACCACACAATTTTATAGAACTCATTAAAGCGTCTATACAAATATTACGCGGCAAAAAGCCCAGCATCTACCCCGATTTTGCGACTGGCGGATTGATTGATGTCAGCAATTACAATGATGGCAAACGCGGCGGCAGGGTACGAGTGCGCTCCCAAATTGAGGTGAAAGACAAAAAAACACTTGTTATACGCGACACGCCCTACGGTGTTACCACCAATAGTTTGATTGACTCCATCATTAAAGCCAATGATAAAAACAAAATAAAAATAAAGCGAGTTGTTGATAATACGGCAAAAGATGTGGAAATTATTGTCGAATTGCCCACAGGCGTTTCCCCTGATGTAACGGTGGACGCGCTCTATGCCTTTTCTAATTGTGAGGTATCCATCAGCCCGAATTGCTGCTTGATTGTGGATAATAAACCCATGTTTTTGACGGTCGGCGACCTATTGCAAATGAGTACGGAGCATACGCTTCATTTGTTGAAAAAGGAACTCGAATTTAGGCTAAAAACATTGCTGGAAAAATTGCATTTCGCTTCCTTAGAAAAGATTTTTATCGAAAAACGCATTTATCGCCGCATTGAAAACTGCGAAACTTTTGAGGCGGTTATTGAAACGGTGGCAAAAGGACTAAAACCGCACACCAAACATTTTATCCGCGAAGTAACACGCGATGATATTTTGCGTTTAATTGAAATTAGAATTAAACGTATTTCAAAATATGATTCTTTTAAAGCGGATGAAGTCATCAAAAAATTAGAGGATGAAATTGCAGAAATCAAACATAATTTGGCAAATCTCACTGACTATGCAATTGATTATTTTAAAAATTTATTAAAAGTATATGGAAAGGGGAAAGAGCGCAAAACAGAAATCCGCAATTTCGACACCATACAGGTTGCCCAAGTAGCCATTGCCAATCAAAAATTATATGTCAATCGCAAGGGCGGATTTATCGGTTATGGTTTAAAAAAGGACGAATTTATTAGCGAATGTTCCGATATTGACGATGTAATTGTATTTCGAAAAGATGGTAAATTTTTGGTAACACGTATTTCTGAAAAAACATTTGTAGGTAAGGACATTATTTATACGGATGTTTGGAAAAAGGGCAATGATCGAAAAGTCTACCACTTTATTTATTACGATGCTAAGTCGGGCAATACCTATGTCAAGCGTTTTAATGTAACTGCCATCACTCGCGACCGCGAATATGATTTAACACAAGGACATAAAGGCTCTAAAATGTTGTATTTTTCGGCGCATCCCAATAGCGAAGCTGAAACAGTGACCATTACATTAAGCCCGACTGTAAAGACAAAAAATAAGGTGTTTGATTATGATTTTTCGGAGCTTGCGGTAAAAGGTCGAAGTGCGAAAGGCAATATTTTAAGTCGCTATGGGGTGAAAAAAATCGTGCAAAAAGAAGTTGGCGGTTCTACCCTCGGCGGTCTAAAAATATGGTTGGACGAATCCGTTGGCCGCCTCAATACCAATGAACGTGGGCAGTTTTTAGGTGAATTTGATACGGGCGATACAATTTTGGTGGTTTATAAGGATGGCAACTATCAAATTACGGATTATGAATTGACGAATCGCTATGAGATGAAACAAATCACATTGGTAGAAAAATTTGACGAAAAAAAGGCCTTGTCTGTTGTGTATTATAACTCTCCAAGACGTTGTTGTTATGTAAAACGCTTTGTGATTGGTACCAGTAAATTAAATCAAAAGTTCCTATTTATTGATGATAATCCAAACTCTAACCTCTTGTTTATCAGCACTAAAGAGCAGCCCGTTATTGAATATACTTATCAAATGAAGCGAGGGGGAGAAAAACTAAAAAAGCAATTGAACCTAGCGGATTTCATGGAAGTCAAAGGTTGGCGAGTGTTGGGTAATAAGTTAACCACCTATAAGGTAAATGCGGTGGAGGAAATTGTTCAAGAGGAAAAGGAAACACCTGATAATGAGGCAGTTAACAAAGCTAATACAACTGCGGCTGACAATAAGGCATCTTCTTCTACAACAAAGAAAAACGGTACGCAGCCGACATTGTTTGATTGAGTTTTTTGGTTGTGAGTTTGTGGTTGTGAGTTTTAAGTCTTTAGTTTTTTAGCCACTTTGATATTGCAAAATTAAACACCTATAATTTAAATATAAGTGGCAATGAGGTATATTTCAAACACTATACTTTTTAACCAAAGTAGTTTGTGCTACTTTCAAACGTTTTGTTATTATTTAAGCCCAAAATTAAAAACCTGAAACTAAAAATCCAAAACTCGCAATTAAAAAATATGTTATACAAAATACATTTTTTGGGCGCATTATTGGCTTGGTTTATATTGCTCTTTTGTCCATTATTGTCATATGGGCAAGAAGAAGAAGCAATTGAAAATATAGACTACTACAACCCTAATGTACTGGAATACAGTGACAAAGTATATCAGGAAAATATCAAAACGGTGCTTTTCCACATTGAAGATGACCCACTATCTAATCCTGTTATTCCTTTAAATGGCAACTTCCAACTCCAACTCACTTTCGATGATTTAGAGGGTGAAAACAGCAATTACACCTATCAGATTATCCATTGCAATGCCGATTGGCAGCCTTCCAATTTAAGCCCTTTTGAATATATAGATGGTTTTACGGAAGAAGCCATTAACAACTACAGTTATTCCGCTAATACGCTGCAAGACTACACACAATACATCGCTATCATTCCCAATAGTTTTACAAAAATCACCAAATCAGGCAATTACATACTCAAAGTATATGAAGATGGAAATGAAGATGCGTTGGTATTGACCCGCCGCTTTATGGTCTTTGAAAATAAATTAGGTATTGATGCCAATTTATTAACCGCCAATAATAACCGCTATTTTCGCACCCACCAACGCCTGCAATTTAGTATATTTTACAGTGGTTTTTCCCTTGTTAATCCATTAAGCGATTTGAAGGTACATATTCTGCAAAACGGCCGTTGGGATAATGCTATTACAGACATTCAGCCCGTCTTTTTTAGAGATAAAACACTGATATACAATCATTTAGACCGCACTCTTTTTGAGGGGGGCAATGAGTTTCGCTACTTCGATTTAACCAGCCTTGACTACCTCAAAGAGCGTGTCGAAGCTGCTGATACCATTGAGGAATCGCACCATGTTTTTTTGGTAGAAGATGTAGCTCGAAACAAAACACAATTCGCTCGTTTTCAATATAATTATAATGATTTTAATGGCAAATACAGCATCGGAATTTATCGAAGTACCTTCCGCAATTTAGATGCTGACTATGCTTATGTTCACTTCTTTTTGCCCTTAGAAAAGCCCTTAACTACAGGCAATATTTACATTTTTGGGGCGGTCTCTGATTGGCGCATCAATCCTGATTTTCAGATGAGATACAATCACAAAAAAAAGCAATACGAGGGACAAGTCTATCTCAAACAAGGCTATTATGACTACCAATATGTCATTGTTAATGATGGCAAAAGTGCAATTGATTATACAAGTTTAGAAGGCAGTTATTTCAGCACCGAAAATGACTATCAATTGCTAGTCTATTATACTCCTTTTGGTGCGAGATACGACCGTTTGGTAGGCTTTCAAAGCATTAATTCACTTCGTTGAGGTGTAGACGGGAGATAAAATGTAAATTGAAAATGGAAAGTTGAAAAGTGAGAATTAAGTGCCAAGCACTAATTAATTATGCAAAATTTTATTCTAAGGTATTGATTTTCACTGTTTTAATCAAACAAAGAGTACCATTTAATTATTGTGTAGTACTTAAGTGCCAAGCACTATTTAATTGTGCATAATTTTTTGCTAAAGTATTAAAAATGAGCAGTTTAATCTTTTACTATTGTAGCATTAATTTTTTCTAGGTACTTATCTTTAGAGGATGTTGTTATTTAACAGTTTTTGGATTAGTGATTTGTAGATTAGTGATTCGTATTTTGGTAAATTCATTGATAACAACTATTTTTAAGTGAGTTGTGTAGCGACGGCTTTAGTCGTCATAGTAGTTGCAAGTATTTGATGGATAAGGAATCATATATGGAATAAATATTTAGGGAAAATTAGTTGTTGCTAATTTCTAAAAGCTAAATGGCAAAAGTCTAAATATCTAAAAAGCAATCTCAGAACCAAAGTGTTAGGAAGATAATGAAACATACCTGTAAAAGTAGAAAAATGGAAAATGCTTTTTTACACAAAAAAACAATCAATAAAACCTATCTTTGTTATAGAATAAAATACTGTTTAGCATCAAACCATAAAGTAAAAGAGATATAAAGGTACAAGTGAAGAACATATATATAGGTAGCTCCTTTAAAATGAGATTAAACTTTGACACTATATATTACAATAAGATTGTCAAAATATAGCAAGAATTAATTTTCATTTAAACAAAAGCTAACCTTTGTAGCCTAATCATCGTATTGATGATAAATAACATTTAAATAATTAATCAACCAAGAAAAAGCAAGCCATTTATTATTATTTACATTGTGGAAAGGATAACATTTATCTATTTAAAGTTTTTAAAGAAGGAAAAATATGGAACAGATACCACAAAAAGGAAGATTATTAATATCAGAACCATTTATGGGAGACCCTTACTTCAAACGAACAGTGGTTTTATTATGTGAGCATGACAAAAAATCAGGTTCTTTTGGCTTGGTTTTAAATAGAAAACTGGATTTATACTTGGCTGATGCTTTACCTGAAATCAACGATTTTAATGCCCCTTTATACTATGGCGGCCCTGTAGAGCCTGAAACCCTGCACTTTCTACATGCCTATGGAGAATTATTTGACGACAGCATACAGATTGGTAAGGGTATTTATTGGGGTGGCGACTTTGAAAAATTAAAATCTTATATCAATACTCGACAAATTTCCCCTGATTTTATTCGCTTTTATATGGGCTATTCTGGCTGGAATGGCGAGCAGTTAAACGAGGAAATGAAAGAAAGTTCTTGGATTATTGCACCTAGTCAGGCAAATTATATTTTTGCCCAAAACGCCGATCAACTGTGGCGGAAAGTACTTCGCGATATGGGTGATGATCACTACCGCATTATGTCGCATTTTCCAGAATATCCGTCTTTGAACTAAGGGTTTGGAGTTGTGAGTTTTTGGTTGCGAGTTGGTTATGAAGTTTGGAGTTATTCTATTGGACACTTCAAATTAATGATGAATTCTAATTAATAATTAACTGACTATCAGTTCATTTCACGATTTAAAACAGCCACATAATTTAATCTAACAACTAATTTCTAAAATCTAATAACTACACTTCCCAAGTGCGATATTCAGCTGTTTCTTCAAAAACACTTCGGAGAATGGATTGCTCGGTGGCGGTAAATGTGCGGTTTCGACGTTTATACATGCGTTCTGCTGTTTCGAGGGCTTTGTCTAATTGATGGGTATCGAAACCTTCTGCGCTCCCCCACGCGTAGGAAGGAACAAATTTGGGTGGGAAACCTCCGCCATAAACATTGGCTGCAACGCCAACGACTGTGCCTGTGTTAAACATGGTATTGATGCCGCTTTTGGCGTGATCGCCCATGATGAGCCCACAAAATTGCAGTCCTGTATCAGTCATTTGTTGTTTTTCGTAATTCCAGATTCGGATGTTGCCGTAGTTATTTTTGAGGTTGGAATTATTGGTATCAGCACCTAAATTGCACCACTCACCAATAACGGAATTGCCCAAAAAACCATCGTGCCCTTTATTGGAATAACCAAAAATAACGGAATTATTGACCTCCCCCCCTATCTTCACATAGGGGCCAAGGGTAGTTGCACCATAGATTTTCGCGCCCATTTTTAAAACGCTTTTCTCACACATCGCTAGAGGGCCGCGCACCGTTACGCCTTCCATAATCAAGGCATTTTTGCCAATGTAAATTGGCCCTGTTGAGGCATTTAAAATCGCTCCTTCTACTGTTGCGCCTGCTTCTATAAAAATATTTTTGGGATTTATTAAAATATTGGTTTTACTTAACTGTTTAGAGTTTCGGCCTTTAGTGAGGCGGCCAAAATCGCTTTGTAAAATCGCTGCATTTTTCCGAAAAATATCCCATACCCAATTGATTTTTTCATAATCAGCTTTAGGCTCAAGCAGTTCATAATCATCCAACATCAATTCGCTATCTCCATTGGCTTTGCGAACCAAAGAAACGCGTTTTCCATTCATTTTAATGGCAATAACAGTTTCCCCATCTACTATGGCTTCGTCTCTTTGTAAATAGTGGATTTGATGTAATAATTCTGGATTAGGCAGCACAGAACCATTGATAAATACATTCGATTCTTTACTCAACTGTAAGGGATAAAGCGGCTGTAAATACTGATTGGTTAGGCTGCTTGTAGATTGATTTAGTGCAGCCTCCCATTTTTCACGTATGCTCGTTATCCCGATGCGAATATCCGCAATAGGGCGTGTGAAAGTCAGAGGTAGTAGATTTTGTCGAGTACTATCGTCAAAAAGAATAAAATTGGACATGGTATTTGGCACTTAGTGGGGACGCAGGATTTTGCGCCTTTACAACAGATTTGTAAACTAGTCTGCTCTTAATATCTGATTTTTGATAGGCGAATATAGGATAAAATATTGGTTTTTGGTTTAGATTGGAGATTTTTTGAATTGATAAATTGTTGAATAAATTTGAGTAATGTGGCAATACAACATTAATACACAAATCAACGCTCCGCCTCTTTCTCAAAATAAATGACCGTTTTAAAATCATCGTAATGTAGGCCTTTGACTTCTTGAGTTAGGGTGTCTACATCAAAGATAGTGCGAATATATGTTTTTGAATCATACAAGCTTTGGGGACAATATTGTTTCATTTGCAAAGGCTTTTTGCCATTTTTAGGATACAATATCCATTGTCCATTTTCGCGCGCTATTTTAACGACTTCTTTTTTTTCATCTTTATAAACACCTGTAAAATAAATAGAATAATCCTTTGTTTCTTTGTTTTGCAATTTCACCAATAAACTGCCAATTACATTATTCCAATTCACTCCGCCTTTTTTTAAGCCCTGACGCACAATCACAACATTTGCCTCTGGATGCACATATATAAATTGCCCTTGATAGCCCACCGCATAAAAATCTGTGCCGTCCATCAAATTTTTATCCAAATAGCCTTCGCGCCACCAACCATTTTGATAGCCCCACCACTGTCCATTTTTGCCTTCTTTCCGCTTTTTTATCTGCTCAATCCATACCTGTGGAACGATTTGTTGCCCATTCCACTGCCCATTATCTAGGAATAATTTTCCAAAGCGCAATAAATCGCGACTTTTTGCAATAAAACCGCCAAAAGTACGCTCATTTTGGTGTTTTTTACTGTCTACCGTAAAATAAGCATCGTAATTCATACCCAAAGGATGCCAAATTTTTTCTTGAAAATATTCTGTTAAATCTCGTTTGGTAGCTACTTCTATGCAAAATGCAAGCACCTGAGTATCAATAGATTTATAGGCAAAATAAGTACTTGGTGGATGTGCTAATTTGGCATTTTTAGTTAATCTCCTAAGATTTGGATTTTGATAGGTTCGTATCAACTGCGGCAGTCCTCCGTAATCATCAAAATTCAAACCCGATGTCATTTGTAATACATCTTGTAGACGAATATCATCCCTTTTTCCGTCCTTAAATTCAGGTAAAAACTCGCTGACTTTCTGTTCCAAGCTCTGGATGTGTCCTTCCGCTATCGCAATGGCTAAGAGGGTGGTGACAAAAGATTTTGTTACTGAAAAAACCAATTGATTACCTTCTTTTTGATGCCCATTCGAGTATTTTTCATATAAAATACTGTCATTTCGCATAACGATAAAGGCAGTTGTTGTTGTTTTGTCTAAAAAATCGCTTAAATCCTGCGCTTGATGAGGATTTTCGTATTCATGAAGCCATTCCTTTAAAGGTGGGAGTAATTTTTTTTCATTTTCTACAAAAAAAAACGAACTATTAGGTGCTTTGGTAATGGTTTTCTTTGGAAATTTATCAGTATGTTTAATAGATGGGCGACCACTTTTAACAGCCCGCCAAATCATTGTACAAGATGTTTGCCCTAATAGTAGGATGTTTAAAAAGAAGATTTTGAAAAAAAAAATAGTATGCTTAAACATAAGGTATAAGACATTAGGCTTGAGACTATTAGAAATTCGCAATTATTTCCACAGCTAAAAATCCAGTATGTTTCATTTTCTTCCTAACACGTTGTTTCTAAAATTGCTATTTGGCTATTTAGACTTTTAGCTCTTTAGCTGTTAGAAATTAGCGATCAGAAATTAGTTAAAACAAATCACTTTTTAATTTTTCTAATGGATATAAGCTTTTGATTTTTATAGTATTATGATGGCTAAAGCCTTCGTTACAGAACTTGTTTAAAAAGAAATCAAAAACCCTAAAACGAATCTACTAATCACGAATCCACGAGCTGTTAAAGTAGGTGTAAACTGTTTGGTTGAAAAGGACGGTATTTGAAATATACCAAAAATCCAAACAATCAATCCGTTCTAAACCCATCTTCTTCGGTAAGCTCGTTGTTGATCCAGCGTCTCATTAGAGATTCATCGGGTTTGTAAGCGTTGGTTGCTAGATAATATTGCGCTAAAAAATCAATTTGTTGGAGCCCTGTCAGCACCAAATCATTCATAGTATACTCAAATGACCCTAAAATTCGCAGCAACACATAGTCGTTGTGATGTTCTATTTCTTCTAATTCGGAATCCATATCGGCTAGGGAATCTTCAAAAATGCCTTCTATAATTTTGACCTGTGCCGCACTTAATGACTGTTCTGAATGAAGCCCGATATAATAACGCATTTTGTTGTCCTTACCTCCTAGCCCACCAGAAATAAAACCGATTGCTTCGTCTGTTAGAGAATGTTCCAGAAAAAGGCGAGCATATTGCAAACAAACCACCGCTAACTTATTGACAGAGGGTTGCGCTTCGGTCTGTTGCACAATTTCCTCAATTTTTCGGTACTCTTCCACTCCAACATTCATACTTAATCCTACCAGATAATCTTTTAATGCTTCTGCTGATAGCTCTCGCCAATTCTTCACTGCCGCCACCGCTTCAGGAGAAGCGATATTGTCTGCTTGCTGCGTTAATTTATCATACTCCTTAACAGCTTCTTTGTCAATGCCTTTTTCAAAAACTTGAAACTTTGCTGGTAAAGAATCCAATAGTTCCGTTATTCTTATTCGCTCTTCTTCGTTCATAGGCTTATTTGAGTTGAAAGGTTTTAAGGTTAAAAAGTTGTAAAGTTTTTTACAAAAAGTCTTCGTTATTTTAAATTTATTAATATTTCACATAGCAAAAATCTGGTATGTTTCATTTCCTTCCTAACACTTTCCTGAACAGTTGCTATTTAGATATT
>JAHDHV010000567.1 GCA_020631155.1 Bacteroidota bacterium
TCTTGATTTTTTTGTTTCTTTTTTTATCAAGTAAAAAAGAAAAAAACGTAGGGAATACAACACTTTGTAAGATCAAGGCAAATAGCTATTATATGAAATCCCTCTTTTTCTGACACACTCAAGTTATATTTCCTATTATGGCTAGTACATCATCGTTTTTATTAGCGCAGTCTACCGGAGTTAAGATCATCTAGTAGCTTTTTATCATTTTTTACGCCTTTCATAGCCAACCAATTAGCCAAAAAGACAATGGCAGGAAAAACAGCTCCATTATAAGGGGTATCAGGGCTTTTGCCATCTAGCAAAACTATTAATAATCCTGCTATAAGCAATATAAAAGCAAACCACATTGCTCGTTTGCAATTGCGGATTTGTTTAGGATGATTTTTAAAGCGAAAAATGTTAATCAAGCTAATAAGCCCAATAAGGACGGTTAAAAATGGGAGGATAAAATGTTGTATACTGCTGATATTGATTTGTGAAAAGTCACTGCTTTTTTGGAAATTGTTAACCGATTGTTGGACTTCATTGGTAAGTTGTTCCACATCTGTTTGGGTAACAGGAATATCTACGGGTGTTTCGCCTGTGAAAGCGTAAGGGATAGGGAGGGAAATGGCAGCAATGCATAAAATAACCGCAATTAGTAGATACAGAGTTTGTATACGTTGAATCATTTATAGTATGTTTGTGTAACAGTCGCTTAACAAAATGTTTTTTCCTATTTTTTTCCGCATTTGTCTAAACTCAGTTACTAGATATTAAAAAGTAATGAACAAACAAATGTATATTTTCTTTGGTAAAAGGCAAAGGAAATCAAGGGATTTTTGACAAGAGGTTGATTGTTTGATTTATGATTTGTCGATTTGTGATTGGTAAAAGATAACATCAAGGCGGCCAAAAATCCATTACTGTTTATCTCGCATAAATTGGGCAGCTTCGTCTAATTGGCGATAAAATTCTGTTCCATATTTGCGGATTAGGGGGGCTTTTAGGAATTGATAAAGTGGAACTTGTTGCTCTTTACCTAATTGACAGGCGGCCTTGCAAATTTCCCACTCATTATAGTTAACTGCCTCAAAATCATTGTATTTGGTAATGCGAATAGGGTAGAGGTGACAGGAAATTGGCTTTTCAAAATCTACTATTCCATCCTGATAAGCTTTTTGAATAGCACATTCGGCGATGCCCAACTTATTGTAATTGATATAGGCACAAGCAGCCCCATTGATTAGCGGAGTCGAAAAATCGGTATAATCTCCTGTTGGAGCAGGAATGTATTTGCCCTGTTTTTTAATGACTTCCTTGCCTGCTTCGGTTAGGTAAGTTTCGATGTCGTCATAAATATCATCTAAAATACCTAATTCCTCCTCTTCCAAGGGTGCACCGCCATCACCAGCCACACAACATGCTCCTTTACAAGCTTTTAGGTTGCAGATAAAATGTTCTTCTACTAGGGCATCACTGATGATTTTATCTTCAATTATAATCATAGGCATTTTGTTAATTATGAATTACGAATTATCAATTACGAATGTTTTTTTAAAAATTGCTATTTAGATATTTAGCCTTTTGGCTATTTAGCTGTTAGAAATGAACTATTGGAGATCAATTACGAATGTTTTTTTTAAAATTGCTATTTAGATATTTAGCCTTTTGGCTATTTAGCTGTTAGAAATGAGCTATTGGAGATCAATTACGAATGTGTGTAGATACTTTTATTTAGTTTTGTATAGCTTTGATTAAGAGTGCAAAAAGCATTAGATTTAAAATTCATTAAAAAAAATAAAAACTTTAAAACCTTGTAACTTTGTAACCTTCCAAACTCCAAAACTTTTCAACCTTCCAAACTCCAATTATTTCAACCACTTATCTAATAAATCACAAGTTTGGTAAACATTTTCAATGTGAATATAGGTGACAGGGGCTTTTTGGTCAATCCAATTGCTGAGGGCTTCTTGTTGTTTGTTGCGCTTTACTTGGTTTTGAATTTTCTGGTAATCATCTTTTAAATTAGCAAGGTGCGGTTGTGAACGCATATAGACATGTATCAAACGAAAACCTTCTTTGCCATCGGCTTGTGTAAATTCAACAGCAGGAGAGGTTTGACCTTCTTGTAGGGTATCAATGGTAAAGTAAATATTGGGGTCAAGTTGATCCATTTCAAAGGTAGACAAACCCGTTTGTGGGCTAATAATAAGACCGCCTAGCTTTTTTCCTTCTTCCAATTCGGAAAACTGTTCTACCGCATCTTTAAATGAAAGAGAATCTATAGTAATGAGGTTGTGGATGCTATCTAGGTAGGTTTGGGCTTTATCTCTTTCAACATCAGTAACTTGGGGTTTCATTAATATGTGTTGTACATTGATTTTATTACCCCTACGTTCCAGCATTTTGATGAGGTGGAAGCCAAATTGCGTTTCCACGATATTCGACATTTCGCCATTTTTAAGCTTAAAAGCTGCCCCTTCAAATTCGCTAACCAACTGACCGCGCTCCATAAAACCAAGTTCTCCGTTATTGCCTGCCGAGCCTGGGTCTTCGGAGTAAATACTGGCCAATTTGCCAAAATCTTCACCTTCTTCTACTTGTTTTTTGAGGTCTAACAACTGCTTTTTAATTTCCGCTTTTTGCTCTTTTGTTTCTTTTGGAAAAACAACCAACTGCCCCAATTCAATTTCTGCATTAAAATAGGGCAAACTATCCGCAGGGATGCTTTCAAAAAATGCTTTGACCTCAGAAGGGGTGACTGTTACATCATTGACAACCTGCGTTTGCATTCGGCGCGCCAATAATAAATTTTTTACATCATCGCGATAGTCCTCTTTAATTTTCACGATAGATTTTTTATAGTAGGCTTCCAATTTTTCTACATCTCCGCCAAACATATTAATGAAATAGCGAACCCGATTGTCCAACTCTGCTTCTACCTCTGCATCGGCAACTTCTACGCTGTCCAAAATGGCTTGGTTGAGGAATAATTTTTCCAATAACAACTGATTTAGCACTTCGCATTTTAGGCGTGGGCTTTCTATACCTTGCCGAGCGGCCTGTTCATAGTTTTGCTCTATATCCGACATGAGGATGATTTTATCGCCGACTATGGCAGCAACTTCATCTATCAATATTTTTTTTTGGGCAAAAATATTGTTATTAAATAGAAGGCTTATAAAAATATAGAAAAGAAAGGTTTTTTTATTCATGTTTTAGACTTTTGGCTATTTGGCTTTTTAGACTTTTGGATTTTTAGATATTAGAGATCAGAAATTAGAGCTTAAATTTTTGTTTTTTTTAAAAAACTAATATAATTTTCGTAATTCGTAATTCGTAATTCGTAATTCGTAATTCGTAATTCGTAATTC
>JAHDHV010000064.1 GCA_020631155.1 Bacteroidota bacterium
CAGTAGAGGAATTAGCCAAAGAAAAAGCCATTATTGAGGTGGGCGAATTATGGGATATTTGCCAAAAAAATGGCGTTACCCAAACACAAGACCAAAAAGATTTAAGTCAGCTATTTCACGATTTAGGCATTTTCCTACATTTTCAAGATAAGCCCGAAGCCAAAAAAACATGGTTGGGGCAGGTGGTTATTTTGCAAAATGAATGGGCAACCAAAGCGGTGTATCAGGTACTCAAATCGGAGTATTTGGAAAAGGAAAAATTAGGGCATTTTACCCTGCCCGATCTTAAAAAAGTATGGCAAAAAAAGCAAACAGCAGGCATAGACTATACTTGCCGAGCAGACGCGCTATTAGAGTTGATGATGAAATTTAAAATATGTTATCAAATTCGACAAACGGCGCAATATATTTTGCCACAGCTATTGCCAGCTAGTCCCCCCAAAGATTATCAATTTCCCCAAGGCGATGTATTGCAATTGCGCTATACCTACGATTTTATGCCCAAAGGCATTATTACAAGGCTCACCGTAGAAATGCACAAATTGATAGCCAAAGGACAAACCTTAGCATGGAAAGATGGCTTTGTAGTCGAAGATTTAGATGCGATAGCGGAGGTGGTAGAAACCTATGGCAAACGGGAAATTCACATCAAAGCAGTCGGCAATTTCGCCCGTAAATTGCTCAATCGCATTGCTATAGAAATGGATAAAATCAATAGCGAATATAATTTTAATGAAAATATAAAGGCGTATAAGATGCTGCCTTGTAATTGTGCAGACTGTATTGCGACTAAGGAACCACATTTTTTCAAATATCGAGAATTACTTGTGCTTAAAGGTAAAAATTGGCGAGATGCTCCATGTGGAAAATTTGGCAATCCAGCTCCCATAAACGATCTTTTAGCCCTAATTTTGGAAGGGAGAGACAGGGAAATGCTAGAAAATCATAAAATGTATAAGGAAGTGCGCGCTTTACGATATCAACAACAAAAACATCATCAGGACTTAAAGAAAGATTTTGAAGAATTAAAAGAAGGAAATCGTATTGTTACCGACATCCTAGAATACATTGCTCAAATAAGCGTTCAAAATCATCTAAAATCAAGAGAAATAAACGAGCAACTAGACAATATAGACGCTCATCTAGCAACATTGCCCGAAAAAACGGTTTTTGCATTAGAAAAGGAGTTGCAAAAACATCTAACTAAATTTTTTACAAAACTTCCTGATAATCATGAACTTACTCAACAGTGGAAAAAGTTCAACAGCCCCGAAGTCAACAAATTAGAAGCCCGAACAAGGGTAAAGGTCGGCCTAAACTTAGGCGTGATCGTCATAGAACAGGAGCTCACAGGCATACACGATATGACCCCAAATCTAAGGGAGGCTATACAGGACTTAAAACGGTTTTTCAAAGCAAGCCTTGGATATGATACCAACAAGTCATAAATTCCCGTAAAGAAAATTCATGAATTTTCTCCCCAAGCACAGACCACCTTCAATACTATTGGAAATTACTTTGCAATTGTGTATATTTACGCAATCAAAAAAAAATTATCCAAAAAAAGTCCAAATCCACTACCTCAAGCAAACACAGTCAAAATTTTTAAAAGGGTACACAAAAGCCATCTTTTTTTAGTAGAGCGGATTCATAAATCTGTTTTACTAGGATTTACAAAAAAGAAGCGCGAGCAGGTCAAAAATCGGTAGCAAAGCGCAGCCTTGCAGCGTGGGCACGATATTTTTGACAAGCGTTTTTGCTTACTTTTTTGGCGAATGAAAAAAGTAAGTCGCCGAAGGCAATCATGGAGTTTCAGACCTTATTTTCGGCGAGGGATCCCTATTATTTAAACAGTAAACAAGGCAACTCAACATTCAAAGAAAATATTTCTTTTAGAGTTTGGAGCTAAGTTGATTTTTCGATTTTTATTTCATTAATTAAAATGGCAGTAAATTAATTTAGTTTTGTACATCCTTGAATACCAGTGTAAAAGTGTTATTTTTAATATTTATTAAAAATAAAAACTTTTAACGTTACAACCTTCAAAACTCCAAATTTCTCTAATTTGTATACCCTTTTAAATCAAAACTAAATCGCTTATCATGAGAAAAATGTACACCTTCTGGGTGTTCACCTGCCTATTTGTATTGTGGACAAGCAGTATGTTCGCCCAAAAGCAGACCAAAACCGCCGTAGAGTCTGCCAAAAATTTTGTGGACATTGCGCCCATTTCTGACCATTATCACCACGAATACGATGCCTATTTTGCGGAGGCATATGAACAAAACCCGTCTATTCCCAAAGGGCTGTTGGAAGCCATTGCCTTCAATACTACCCGCCTTAAACACATTGATCCTGACAATACCATACCAAGTTGTATTGGTTTGCCAAAATATTATGGGGTGATGGGATTGGTAGAAAATGGCAAAAATTACTTCCGTAACAATCTGCAAACGGTAGCCGAATTGTCGGGCATTACTGCCAAAGACATTAAGGAATCACCGCGCCACAGTATTTTGGCTTTTGCGGCTGCTTTTGCCAAAACTCAAGCGCAGCAAAACATCAACTCCAAGCAAATTGAGGACAATATTTCGCCTTTATTAGCCCTTAGTGAATTGCCTTTGGTGGATAATGTGCAGGATGATTTTGCGATGAACAGTCAGTTATACGGTGTTTTATATTTTTTAAGTGAAGATAAATTTCAAAAAGCCTATAAAATACCGAGCCATGAATTTGATATGCAGCGTATTTTTGGCAAAGAAAATTATAAAAAAGTAAGTGCTGGACAGGTAGATTTTACCAGCGTCAGCCAAAAGAATACAACAAAAAAACCTCCTCCTCACAATGGCAGATTTGAGGCAACAAAACCTGCGGTTGCGGAGGCCAGTCATAAAGGGGCTGCTTGTTCCATGCCAAATGGTCCTGCCGAATACAGCCCTGCGCTCTGGACGGCCAACGATCCGAGCAACTACAGCAGTTATACTGTTTCTCCCTATACCATTGCCATCCACACCATTCAAGGCACTTATTCGGGCGCAATTTCGTGGTTTCAAAATCCCGTTGCCAATGTATCCATCCATTACGTTATTCGCTCCTTTGATGGGCAGGTCACGCAAATGGCTTGTCACGATACGCGTTGTTGGCACGTAAACACCGAAAATTCCTATTCTGTGGGTCTCGAACATGATGGCTGGATTGATGACGGCGAGGTATGGTATTCCAATGCGATGTACCACAGTTCCGCCGACCTTTGCCAGTTCATTGCCAGTGATTTAGGCATTAATTTATTGCAAACCTATGATGGGCAACCGATTAATGGGATTCAAACGCTAAGTCATGGTTGTCATAAGGTGAAGGGGCATCAAAGTTTCGCCAATAACACCCATACAGACCCAGGGGACGAATGGAATTGGCCATTTTTCTATCAATTAATTAACCCTTTGCCCACGCCAACCACCTATACGGCAAGTTCAGGAACGGTCTATGATTCAGGCGGTTCAGGGGGCAACTATGGTGATGAGGAGCGTACAACCTACCTCATCCAACCATCGGGCGCAGCAACCGTTACTTTGACCTTTAATAGTTATGGGGTGGAAAATGGTTGGGATTACCTCTGGATTTTTGACGGAACAGATGATTCGGGGGCTTTGATCGGAAAATATTCGGGTACTTCGCCCGGCACTGTTACAGGCACAACTGGAGCTTTATTCCTAGAGTTTCGTACCGATTGCGCCACAACGGATATAGGTTGGAGTGCTTCGTATACCTCCTCTACTACACCACCGACTTGCGTTACGCCTAGCGGACAAACCGAAACCAATATTCACCCTTTGGGGGCGGTATTAAGTTGGAATGGAGTCCCCGGATACATTGAATATGAGGTGACGATTAAGGAAAATTTAGAAACGACTTGGAAAACCTATACCACAACGACCAATAGCATTGAGTTGACGGGTTTAGAGGATAATTCTTTTTACGAATGGCGAGTGCGAACCAATTGCGGAGCAGGTTTTTATTCAGGCTATGCAGGCAGCAATTTTGAAACGCCACAAGTAGGCTTGACCCTTTCCTCGGCAGGTTCTTATAATACAACACTTTGTACAGGTACGTTTACTGATTCAGGCGGCCCTAGCGGCTACTATGCCAACCGTGAAGATTGGACTTACACCATCGCCCCTACAGGAGCGAACTATGTAACTTTGAGTTTTAGCTTTTTTAATGTGGAAAATGCCTACGATTATGTCTATATTTATGATGGTCCTACGGTAACATCCAACTTAATTGGCAGCTATACAGGTACCAACTCCCCAGGCACCATCGTTTCATCGGGCGGCTCCATCACCATCCGATTTATCGCCGATAATGCCACTTACGAAGATGGTTGGGAAGCAACTTGGACTTGCGATCAAACAACGGCTTGCCAACCGAGCACCATCATTGATCCACTCACCAACTGGCAAACCGCCGATTTTAATACCGATTTTATTGATACCGATGCTTGCGCTACAGGTGGGATTGCCAAGCGTTTTTATCAGGTGATGGAATGGGATGGCACAGAATGGCGCAGCAATGAAAACAATCGCTATTTCAATGATGAATTTGGATTAGGCAGCATCCACAGCGATTGGTCGCAGACCGCAGGTACTTGGTCTACGAATAGCAATATGTATTTACATCAAAGCGATCAGTCCGCAGGTAATACCAATATTCACGCTGCCGTTACGCAAGACAATTCCGCCACTTATCTATTCCATTGGAAAGCGAATATTGACGGAACAGGTAGTAATCGGCGTGCAGGCATCCACTTTTTTGCCGATGATCCAACGGCTTCTAATTTGGGCAATTCTTATTTTGTTTATTTTAGGGTAGATAATGATAAAGCGCAAATTTACGATGTTACAGGCAATAGCTGGTCATTGGAAACAGATGATAATGTAGCATTGAATCCCAACCAAATGTACGATTATAAAGTTACTTTTGATCCTGTTTCGGGCTGGATTCGCGGCTATGTCAATGATGTGTTAGTCACTTCTTGGCAAGACCCAACGCCTCATACTTCGGGAACGCATGTTTCTCTGCGAACAGGTAATTGTGATGTTTTATACGATTTTATGAAAGTGTATAAATCTCGTACTACCAGTGAATTAGTGACCGTTGGCGCAGCGAATACCAATGATGTAAGGGTGCAAAGTTCTTTCCCTTCGGAAAATGTTTGCCGAATCACCTCTATTTTTAGGGATAATGCTCAATCGTGGTCAAATTTAGATACAGAAGATACCAAAGTAGATTGGACACCGCCTAGCAATGTAGCGGTCAATGATGGGCTAGGGGCTGATGTGGACAATACCAACAATTCCAACCAAATAGAAGCCAATTGGAACAATTCTACCGATACAAATTCGGATGTGGTGGCTTATTGGTATTCCATTGGCACCTCACCTGGGGCTACTGATGTGCTTGGTTGGACAAATAACGGAATGAATACCAGTGTAACACATACGGGCTTGACACTCAGCAGTACGCAAACCTATTATGTGTGTGTGCAGGTGGAAAATGGCGCGGGTTTATTTTCTACTCCACAATGTAGTGATGGAGTCAGTGCTTGTTTGCCGGGTACGGCTGTAACGGTGGCAAATAATTGGTATACTACCGATTTTACCGCTTCTTTTACAGATAACGATTGTAGTGCAGGGGTAAAACATGGCTTTCATTTGGTCTCTGATTTTGATGGTTCAGAATGGCGCGCCAATGGACAAGCAGGCTTTTTCTTTGAAGAAGTAACAACAGGCAGTATTCATCCCGATTGGACCAGTGCAGTTGGTACTTGGTCGGTGAATGGTGGCGCGATTTACCAAAGCGATCAGTCGCAAGGCAATACCAATTTACATGCTACGGTTATGCAAAATTCGTCTTTTGTGTATATGTATGAATGGGATGCCAATATGGATGGTTCGGGTTCTAATCGCCGTTCTGGTTTGCACTTTTTCTGTGATGATCCTACGCAATCCAATCGCGGCAATTCCTATTTTGTTTGGTGGCGCGTAGATAGTGATAAATTGCAAATTTACAGAGTAACAAATGATGTTTTTTCTCTAGAAAAAGAAACCATTATCACCGTTGACCCAAATGTTTGGTACAATAATAAAGTAACTTATGACCCTTCAACGGGCACGATAGAAGTGTATAGAGATGATATTTTAATAGACACATGGACAGACCCCAATCCTTTAACATCGGGAACGGCGATTTCTCTAAGAAATGGCGATAGCCAAGTTTGGTACGACAATATTAAGGTCTATCAATCTCGAAATACCACCGCCAACGTAAGTGTTGGCCCTGTTGCGGTTGATGCAGTTCGTTATCAAAGCCCTACACCTACTACCGATGTTGGAAAAGTATACAGCATCTTTTTAAATAACAACAACAACTGGTCTTTATCTGCTGTATCCTCCTTATTTAAAGTAGATTGGACAGCCCCTAGCGATGTACTCACCGTCAACGATGGCACAGGCGCAGACATCAACATCATTCCAAATCCTACCGAAATAGAAGCCAATTGGACGGCAAGCAGCGATCCCCATTCCAATGTAGTCGCTTATTGGTATGCCATCGGCACTACACCCTTAGCTACTGATGTAGTCAATTGGACAAATAATGGAACAAGCACATCTGTAACACACACAGCTTTATCTTTAGCAAGTGGACAGTGGTATTATGTGAGTGTGCGCGCTGAAAACGGTGTTGGTTTATTGTCAAATCCTATATCCAGTGATGGGCAGCAAATTTCTGTTCCTTGTTCCATACCGGGCAATGTCAATTTAGCCAATGTAACAACTACTTCGGTAGATGTTAGCTGGGCCAATGTTACGAATGTAGCTACTTATGAATTGCGTTATAGACCAACAAGCGGAGGAACTTGGACGACCTTAACATTAAACAATTCTACCACAAGCACAAGTATTACAGGCTTAAATGCTTGCACCGAATATGAAATCCAAATGCAAACAGATTGTAGTAGTAGTAATAGTGGATTTGGCAACTCTACCATTATTACCACTCCAACCCCTACTGTTTCTTCTGTAAATATGGGTACTGTCAGTACGACTTCTGCAAGCATCAGTTGGGCAAGTAGCAGCGGCGCAAGCGATTATGAAATTCAATATCAAGTGGCAGGTTCAGGAAGTTGGAACACCTTAAATCTTGGTTCAACAGGCACTAGCTACAATTTAACAGGATTAAGCCCTTGCACCAATTATGAAGTACAAGTACAAGCTTTATGCAATGGAACAGGTAGCGGCTATAGTAGTTTGCAAAGTTTCAGTACAGGAATTGGCGCAGTTGCCTCTAACAGCATTAGCAATATTGCCAATAATTCGGCAGATATAAGCTGGGCAGCAGTGAGCGGTGTGACAGGCTATGAAGTACGCTATCGCGAAGTAGGAACTGCGACTTGGACAAGCGTTCCTTTGGGCGCAGCAACCACAAACTTTTTATTAGGCGGATTAAATAGCTGTACCAATTACGAAGTACAAACTCAAGGATTGTGCAATGGAACAGGCAGCGGTTTTACAACTTCCTCCACATTTACCACCAATATCACCAGCATTGCCTCTGTTACTGCCAGCAATGTAAACACCAATAGCGCAGATGTTAGTTGGACAGGGGGGAATAATGCAACAAGTTACGACATTCGCTATCGTGAAGTCGGTACGACTAGCTGGACAACAACAACAGCAAGCTCAGGCAGTAGCACCAGCAATTTAACAGGTCTATCCGCTTGTACAACCTATGAGGTACAAGTTCAAGCAGTTTGCGGTGGTAGTTCCAGTAGCGGATTTAGCAATTCCTCCAACTTTAGTACCAATGGCGGCTCCGTATCCACCAATAATGTTAGCAATGTAACGGCTAATTCGGTAGATGTTGCTTGGTTATCAGTGAGTGGTGTAACGGGCTATGAAGTGCGTTATCGCATTATTGGAACAAGTAGCTGGACCACCACTACCCTAAGCGCAACCACCACTTATACCATCAACGGTTTAGCCTCTTGCAGCGATTATGAGGTGCAAGTCCAAGCAATTTGCAATGGCGCAGGTAGCGGTTTTAGCGCATCTTCTACCTTTACTACCGACATCAGTAGTGTTGCCTCTGTTAATGTTAGCAATGTAAGTACCAATAGCGCAGATGTAAGTTGGACAGGTAGCAATAACGCCACAAGCTATGACATTCGCTATCGAGAAGTCGGTACGACTAGCTGGACAACAACAACGGCAAGCTCAGGCAGTAGCACCAGCAATTTAACGGGTTTATCTGCTTGCACAAGTTATGAGGTACAAATCCAAGCAGTTTGTGGAGGCACCAATAGCGGATTTAGTAGTTCCTCTAATTTTAATACCGGTGGAGGCTCCGTATCTACCAACAATGTCAGTAATGTAACGGCTAGTTCGGTAGATGTTAGTTGGTCATCGGTGAGTGGTGTAACGGACTATGAAGTGCGCTATCGTGAAGTAGGAACAAGCAGCTGGACAAACGCAACAATAAGCGCAACCAACTATACCATCAACGGTTTAGCCCCTTGTAGTGATTACGAAGTTCAAGTTCAAGCCATTTGCAACGGCTCAGGCAGTGGTTTTACTGCATCCTCTACCTTTTCTACAAGTATTTCCGCTATTCCTGCGTCTTTAGCAGCCAACAATGTAACGGCAAGTACGACAAATATAAGTTGGTCATCAGTGAGTGGCGTTACAGGCTATGAGATACGCTATCAAGAAGTAGGCAGCAGCACTTGGACAACAGTAACAGTGGGCAGTACAGTTACTAGTACTAGCCTTTCTGCCTTAAATGGCTGTACCGATTATGAGGTGCAAATCCAAGCTTTATGCGGAGGCACAGGCAGCGGATTTAGCAACTCTAGCACATTTACTACTGCCATTGCCACCATCAACAGCCTTACCTTTTTGAATGTAGATTATACCTCTGCTACCGTTGACTGGGTGGGATTGGGCAATGCTACAGACTATGAAATTCGCTATAGAACAAGCGGTAGCAGCACCTGGATGAATATGGTTTTAGGCTCAACCGTTACCACTGCTAATTTAACAGGTTTAAACGGATGTACAAGCTATGACGTAGAAGTACAAGCATTTTGCAATACTACAGGCGGCGGCTTTAGCAGCAGTTTCCAATTTACCACCACAGCCCCGAGTGCCACATGGAACCCCATTTCCCTACAAGAATGTTCCCCTACCTTTGACCTCAACACCCTAGTTACAGGCAATGCAGGCGGTAATTGGTCAGGTGGCGCGTATGTGTCCACAAGCGGATTATTTACTCCAACAGCTTTGGCCGCAGGAAACTATTCGGTGACTTATACGGTAGGTTCGGGCAGTTGTCAAGATAGTGAAACTTTAAATGTGGTAGTCAATAACTGTACAGGCGGTTTAGCGGTTGGATTAAAGGTATTTTTAGAAGGTGTTTACAATAGTTCTACAGGTCTAATGAATACCAACTTAACTTCGCAAATCCCTATGGCACAGCCGTTTAATGTAGCTCCTTGGAACTATACAGGTAATGAAAGCCTGAGCAGTATCCCTACCAATGCGGTAGATTGGGTATTGGTAGAATTGCGCGATGCCAACAACAATCAAGTGGTATTAGAAACGCGTCCAGCCTTACTATTGTCGAATGGTGATGTGCAGGATGTAACAGGTTCTTTAGGTGTGAAATTTTACAATGTCATTTCTGGAAATTATCAGGTAGTCATTCGCCATCGAAACCATTTAGCCGTTATGAGCAGTAATGCGGTAACTGTGCCAACAGTAGCGAATCTAGATTTTACCAATCCAAGCAATATTTTATCAGGCAATAAACAAGTTGCTCAATTAAATGGCAGTTTACATGGTTTATATGCAGGCGACATTAATGCCGATGGTGTCATTACCCTTTTTGATTACAATTTTTACACACAAGAACTGTCTAGTACAGCTACTTATGTAGATAGCGATTGCAATTTAGACAGCAATACAACTGTCAGCGATTTTAATGCCTATCGCCCCAATGCAAGTATTATCGGAATACCGCAGATTAGGTATTAAGATAGATATAAGATATAAGATATAAGATATGAGACATAAGACATAAGATATGAGATTTTTTGTAGCGTATAGTACTGGAGAATATAATTCTAGCACTATACGCTTATTTTTTTGAAAAATATTTATTTTATGGAACTGAAAATTGTAGTATTTTGTTATGTGTAGTGAGATTTAATAGTAGTTTTAGCAAAAGCTATATTTTTTTATTCAAAAATTAATTAATGAATTTTACCTATTTTTTCCATAAAAATGGATTTTTACAACTAAATTTACAAGGCGGAAAAACGAAAACAATTGCCCTAAATCAGAATTCTGGAAGAATCATTTGGCGTTTAAAAGATAAGATTACCAATATCAAACATACAGGAATCTTAGTTGGAAAAGACCTTGATACAGGCGAACAAATGGTTATCCACAATCACATTGAACATGGCAAACCAGAGCTTACAACAATGACAGATTTTAATAAAGGAAAGCCTTTTCATTTTCAAAAAGGTGTTTGCAATAATGCATCCAAAGAAGTCATTAAAATTGGTTTAGAGAAAGTTCGAGAAGGAAAACCCTACAGTATTTTATTCAATAATTGTCAAGTGCTAACCAGTCAAGCCTGTAATAATGTTAGGAAATCACCAGATGTAGAAAGAATTTCAATAGTAGCTGCTGTAGGCTTATTTGTTGGGGGAATTTTTGCTGCTGCTGTAAATAGATAGTATTTGGTATGTTGTAAATAATTTTTTCTACAAAACAGTTCGTAGATTCGACAGAGGACAAAACAAAATAGAGAATCATTTGTTTTGATAATCTAAGACACAAACCTGCCCCTATATTACCACTTTGCCTACACCAAGCGTTCAAAAGATGTTAGGCTCACTCAATAAATTTATGTAGTAGCATTTCCACAAAGCAATGATAATCAAATACTTGTAATTTATCGAATTTAACCCAACACTTTATCAACAACTAATCGCTAAAATTTAATGCTCATTTTCCAAGAAAAAATCAGCGAAAGATGAGATTAGATTTTAGTAAAAAAACGCTTATGTATCAGAAGCCGAACAAGCAGATTATTTTTCAGGATTTAGGGCAATTGCCTTTCAAAGAAGCATGGGACTATCAAACAAATCTATGTCAAGAAATTATTGCTACTAAACGAAGTAATCGGAAGTTGCCAGAAAAAGCGCAGCAAATCACTAAAAACTATCTTCTTTTTTGTGAACATCCGCCTGTTTATACACTCGGCAAAAGTGGATTAATGGAGCATTTGCTTTTACAAAACAAAGAATTACAGCAAAAAAACATTGAATTTTTCAAAATTAATAGAGGGGGCGACATTACTTTTCATGGGCCTGGGCAAATTATGGGCTACCCTATTCTCGACCTTGACAATTTTTTTACCGACCTGCACCGCTATCTCCGACTGCTTGAAGAAACAATGATCCGAACTTTGGCAGAATACGACTTAACTGCTGGGCGTATTAAAGGGGCTACAGGTGTCTGGCTCGATGTGGATGATGCTGTGCGAGCGCGAAAAATCTGTGCGTTTGGGGTACATTGCAGCCGATGGGTCACGATGCATGGCTGGTCGCTGAATGTGAACACTGATTTAAGCTATTTTGGACATATTATTCCCTGTGGTATTAGCGATAAGGGAGTTACTTCTTTAAACAAAGAACTAGGCGTTGCAAAAGTGCCAATTGAAGAGGTCAAAGCTAAGATACAAAGACATTTTTTTGAGTTATTTGAAGGGGAGTTTGTGGATTCGTGAGCTAAAAATCCAAAAGTCCAAAAGTCCAAATAGCTAAAAATCCAAATAGCTAAAGCTCACTGTTTTTACTCTTTTGGTAACTGTGCCGTCCTCTAAGGTTTCTTCCAAAATCATTTGTTGGGCAATGGGCAATTCAAATACCTCTTGCATATTGCGAACCGCAGCAACAGGTACTTGTTTGGCTGTCAGTTGTATTAATATTTCATTTCTTGTATATTGTAAAAATAATGGCTCTAATAATTGCGCTAAAACTATCCTGTTTTTTACTCGTTGAGCATTGGTTTTGAAACGCTCGTCTAGTGCTAAATCTTTATTTTTCAATACAGTACATAAATTTCTAAACTGCTTATCATTACCCACTGCTAACACCAGTAGTTTACCATCTTTACTTGTAAATAAATCGCCATAGGGGGCAATATTGGGATGCAAAGTACCCATACGCTGCGGAATATGCCCTGCCATCAGCCAATTTGTTGCCTGATTTGCCAGCGAAGCAACAGCAGATTCCATCAAAGAAACCGTTACAAAACTGCCTTCTCCTGTCTGCGCTCGCTTTAACAATGCAATCAATAAACCTTCCTTCAATTGATGTGCGGTCAATAGGTCAATCAGTGCAACAGGCATTTTGACAACCTGCCCATTTGCCTCGCCATTCATATATAAAAAGCCCGATTCAGCTTGTAAAACCACATCAAAAGCAGTGCGTTGACTGTTTTTTCCAAAGGCGGTAATTTCACCATAAATAAGGTTTTCCTTAAAGGTTTTTAGGGTTTCGTAATCCATTTTTAGCTTCTCTGCATCCCCTGTTTTGAAATTCGCAATCACCACATCTGCCGTTTTCACCAATTCATACACCTGTTTGCGATCTGCCGCTTGTCGAAGGTCTAAAAATAGGCTTTTTTTGCCCCAATTTACACTACAATAATAAGCAGAAATCGCTGTATTACTTGGTTCTGAGGGCAGTTTCCATTGCCTCGTCACATCGCCATTGCTGCGTTTGTTTTCAATTTTAATCACCTCCGCCCCTAATTCTGCGAAAAACATTCCGACTGCTGGCCCTGCTAATACGCTGGCTAGTTCTATTACTTTTAATTGCTTAAATGGTTGTTGCATTGGATATTTTTGGATTTTTGGATTTTTGGATTTTTGGATTTTTAGCTCACGAATCAACGAATCAACGAATCACGAATCCACGAATTATTTGATTTTGGTACCAAAAATTTTATCCCAAATATTGAAGGTTGAGGCGAAATTGCCATTTATTTTTGAGTGATGCAGGTCGTGATGTTCAGTTGTGCCGAGCAGGGGAATGTATTGACTAATGGTAGAACGAACTCCTGAATGAATGTCTATTTCATGTAGATTTCTAAACATTACATATGCCCAAAAAGCGTAAATATTCACTTCTTGCAAAATAATCACCGCTAAAAAAGAGCCTATTGCCCCACCTATCCACTCCAAAGGATGTACATAAATGTATTCTAATGGAAAAGGGGTTGCTGCTCTGTGGTGTATGCTGTGTATTTTTTTGAGTAAATATTTATTTTGATGTAGGCTTCTATGAAAACAATAAAAGTATAGATCATCAATTAATAAAATGGCAATTAGTTGAATAAAAAATACGCCAACACTAGGCACAGTATTTAATATAAAAAAATCTTTGAGTAAATACAGACCAGCAGCAGATAAGGTAAATAATAAAAAAACATTAAACGCAATTAAAGGCAAACGTTGAAAAAAAAGTTCGGGTTGTAATTTGCGTTTTTGTATTTTAACTTTACTAAAAAAATCTGTATATAAAACTAAATAAGTGTAAATTAACCCGAATAAATTACATAAAAAGGCAATTACTAAGGTAATGATGATAAAGTTCATGTTTTTTATTTTAGCTTTTTTTTAAGTATCTGTGCAATGATGTTTACGAGTAGCATACACATTAATCAGATTAGTATTAGCTAAGGCGACTTCTTGGGCGGTTGTGATGTTCGCAAAACCCTGTTGTGTTAGTAACTTAATTACTTTTTCAAGGCGGCCATCAATATCATGTACCTCTACCACCATTTGCCGAATTTTAGGCCAATCTGTTGCTTGAATACCCAGCAAAACCGACCATTCGTGCCCTTCACAATCTATTTTCAACAAATCAATATGCGGCACTTGATAACGGGCTATCATTTCAGACAAAGTACGAAGCTCACAATGTACTGTTTGAGGATTGGCATGTAGCCATTTCGCTATCCATCCATGAATAAATTTTGGTAGATATTTTATCCATTTCAAAAAAGTAGGCACCGCATCCTGTATATTATCCTCAACCGCCTGCTGCCAACTCTTTTGATTCCACAGTTCAGGGTTTGCCGTTGAAGAAGCAGGTGCATTTGGATAATACTTAAATACTGTTTGTCCATGTGTTGCGGCAATGCCAAAAGGAAGGGCAATAAATCGCTTTTTATCCACACAATTAAAGGGTCTTGCATTGTGTTGCAATACATTAAAAATAGCTGGAATTGGCTCAAAAGCAAAGACTTGTGCATTAGGATATTGTTGTAATATACGCACACCCATTAAGCCAATATTAGCCCCTACATCAAACACAATGGCCTTGTCACGAAGTTGTATGCCTTCCTGTAAGTAACCGTTAATATGTTGCTCTAAAACCTTTGCCTCTAGTGCACTTAGACAAAAAACAAGGGTATTATCAGTTAATTGTACGGTAGTGGGAGTTGTTTGTTTGGTAAATGAAAACATTCTTTATTGGTTGATAATTGCTGTGTTGTCTAATTTCTAATCGCTAATTTCTAGCCTCTAATCTCTTTAGAGTTTGGAGCTAAATTGGTTTTTCGTCTTTTACTTCATTAATAAAAACAATAATAATTTCATTTGATTTTATATCGTTTTGGTTAGAAAAGCAAAAGGCATTATTCTTAAAGTTTATTAAAAAAATAAAAACTTTAAAAACTTGTAACTTTTTAGAGTTTGGAGCTAAGTTAGGTTTTCGCCTTTTATTTTATTGACTAAAATAACAACAATTTAATTAAAATTTGTATACCTTTAATTAACAAAACAATAGGTCTTGTTTTTAAAATTTATTTTAAAAATAAAAAACTTTAAAATCTTATAACTTTGCAACTTTCCAAACTCTAAAACTTTGTAACCTTCCAAACTCTAAAATCTCTAAAAGCTATAGCCTACTCCAATGGCAAGGTGGTCGGCGCGAGAGAGATGGCCTTTTACATAAATACCCAAGTACAGTTCCTTTCTTGTGCGCTCATAGGTTGGGAAAACATAATATTGAAAACCAATTTTGGTTGGGACAAATCTTTTTTCCAAAAAAGGATTGTAAGCATAAATACCAGCTTGAGTGAGTAATGAAAACTGCCCTAATAAAAATTCATGCCCAATAAATGCGCCACATTTTAAGCCCCGAATCGCTTGCTTCTCTTGAAAAGCCATCTGATTAACAATAAAGTGATAGATGCTTGTGTAATAATCTGCCTCCACACCAAACAATAATTTCGAGCGAACTGATAGGCGTTTACTCACAAAAAAAGCAGCATTATAAACCCAGTATTTAGGGCCGTCAGGTTCACTTAACTCGGTGATACCCAAGCCCAAACGAAGGTTATAGCGCAATTTTTTGGATAAATCTTTAGGTATCTCAAGACTTTGCCGCTCTTTTAATCGCTGTTGAGGATAATAGCGAACAGTTGCCCCTAGTGCTATGACATTGATGCCAAAATTGGGTAATTGTACATTAGCGTTAGAAAAGTGGGTAACACTTAAAGAAGGAAGTACCTCCCATTTTGGATGTACCTTCCATTCTAGCGCAATTTGTCCGATGGCAGCCGCATTGAGTTTAGAGCCAATCACGCGATTTGTTGGATTTTTGAGGCGGTGATACGGATTATTGAGGTAGCCCAAACCAACTCCTATTCGATATTGTAGCTTTAGTTTTTTTTTCTTTCGGGTAAATGTTAGGGTAGGTACAAGCGCGTAAGCCTGTCCAAAAATATCCGCATCCCCAAAACGATTGTACAACAAGCTCATGCCCAAAGTAGGGTAGCCATATAATTGATGCCAAAGTTGCTGCCCGTTGGTTTGTTGAGACAGATGCAACTCATAAATGGCGGACATTTCCGTAACTTTTGGCTCAAATAAAAAGGAATAATCCGCAATTCTACCGTATTTTACAGTTGCTTCTATAGCTATTCGCCCATTTTCCGCCTCATTTTGCGCTTGAACGCTTTGCATAGTTAAGAAAAATAATAGAAATAGTGTTATCTTACTTGCCCAATCCATAACATCAAAGCTATGATTTTTTTTTAGACTTTTGGCTTTTTGGATGTTTAGATTTTTGGACTTTTGGATGTTTAGAAGTTTGGCTTTTTGGATGTTTGGCTTTTTGGATGATTATTGTACAGTTCCACGAATCTACGAATCACAAATCAGGAAAATATGAAACAATTATTCATTGGCATTTTGCTTTCCATTTTTACGGTAGCTTGTATCTATATGGGCTATTGGGTCGGTGAACAATCGGGGGAGCAAAAACGAGTGAAAGCAACTAAGCGCGCTTTTGCAGAGGGCAAAATGGCGGGACGCTCGGAAGGCTATTTCAAGGGACACGAAACGGGCTTGCGAAATGCAGGAGATATTTCTGTGGTAGCAGTAGGTGGCTTTAAGGAATTAGTTGATTTGACAGAAGAAAAATTCGCTTCCTTAACTTATCAAAAAAACATTGCCAATAATATTACAGAGCTAAAAAAAATGGCGGAGCCTGATAAATTTCAACAATTTAGTTCCATTTTAAAAGATATTCACGAAAAAATACTTTATGGAGTAGAAGATATGTATGATTTGCCTCGTAATATGGGAGAAAAAATGATGGCTACCTACAATGATGTACATGAGCAACTAGCACAAAAACATTATCAACAGTTTGAAAGTCTCAATCAAGCGACCCTTGTTAATAACAGCAATCATTTTGTTTCCTATAATAATTATCAAACCATTAAAAATTTTAATACAGTACTGAGAAATAATATTTGTCTAGTTATTGATGCGGTATTGCCTGTTATTAAATTTAAATATGCCTCAAAAATAGTGAGTTATGCACAGGCAAAAGCAGAAGCAGAACGTTACAATAGCGTTTCTGAAAATGTCGATTCTATTTCTTTTGCCAAAGCTACCAATCAGGTTTTATCCTCTATTATTGAGGACTTATGCGAAGATATTTTTTCGGAAGTATTGAGTTCCTTGAGTGCCAATTTACTAGAACATGCGGTGATTAAGGACATTAGCAGTTTGCAATTACGTGAAAAAAGTCGCACTGCTATTGCCGAACTCGCTACGGTTGAGGATGCATTTACAGCAGTGGAAAAAAAGGCTTTCCGCCGCGACATTGCTTGGGGCTACCTCCCTCCTTCCGATTCTGAAATTTCTATTGAATTTAAAAGTATTGTCAAGGCAGGGGTACAATTAGATGATTATTTTGAAATCAAAGTAGAGCAAGAAAAAAAGTTAGTAACAATTACCCTTTCCGAGCCGACTATTTTATCTAATGAACCGAATTACAAGGTGTTACGCCTAAAAGATGGCTGGATTTGGAATGAGATAGACGAAAAATTGCTCAATAGAACCCTAGAAGATGGAAAGCAGCAAATTGAGCAACTCGCTTTGGAATCGGGAATTTTAGAGGATGCCAAAGAAAATGCTCGACAAATTTTCCATACAATTTTACAACCGCTTACTAGCTTGCCCGAAAATGTTTATGAGGTCAATGTTCGATTTGCCAATGATCCAGTCAAACAAACGGATGAGTGATTTTTGGATTTTTGGCTGCTTAAACTCGGCTTTCGCTGATTTCAAAATGAGAAAACAAGAATTTAAAATAGTCATCACTAAATGCATAATTCATTAATTAACAGGCGTTTGTGTTTTCTGAAAGGGTTCGACCCCGCTGGGGTCGTGTAATCAGGTTATTATGTCCAGCTAACATACTTTGACCGCTCTGCGGTCATTGGATAAGTAAAATGACCCTAGCAGGGTCAAAGTATGTTAGAAAAAGTGCAGGGAACTTCTTTGACCCCAGTGGGGTCACACCTTTTAAGGCTTGGAAAGAAAATCATAAACTCCTGAAAATCAAAAGCTTAGTGAATTAGTTCAAGTAATTAAAACAAACGAATTATTATTTTAGCGAATCTGTTTTTTGCAAAATAAAATCAGCGAATAGCAAGCTTAAATGTTAGTTTTTTAAAAAAGTCAATTCGTAATTCGTAATTAAAAACACTATTTATCTCCAATAATCTCGCTTCTCTGCACGTTTATAGTTCGCTTTTCATTTTTTCAAAAAAAATATTCATCCACTTAAACTGTAAAGAAATGCGTCATTATATAGGCTTACTCCTCCTTTTTCTGTTGTCTGCCAATCTATTTGCCCAAACAACAACGGCCTCAAAATACGATACCATTATTCCCTATACTTGGAATGACAGTTTACAATTAGTCAAAAAAAAAGGACTTTGGGGTATCAATACCATAACACAAAATAAAGTTATTTCTCCTAAGTATGATGTCATTGTACAAAAAAAAGTGATGGGACCATGGCCAGAATTTGCATTTACTAAACAAAATGAAAAATGGGGTATTATCAATAAAAAAGGAGAAGAAATAGCGATAGCCAAATACGATACTTTTTTTACTCCCCCCCGTATGAAAATATCTCTCCGAACAGATATGAGATATCTATACAAATGTTTTAGCTCATGTACAAGAGTTATTGAAAATCAAAAGTGGGGAGTTGTCGATTATCTGGGCAAACCTATTATTCCTACTATTTATGATTCAATCAGCATAGTAGCAAATTTTATTATTGTACAAAAGAAAGAAAGATTTGGACTGTTTAACACAAAAGGAGATACGTTGTTTCCTGTAAAATATAAGGAAATAAAAATTCATCAACCATATAAAAAGAAAGACATCAAATTTAAGAATCGCCGCTACTTACGCTTGATTCAATTAGATGATAAATATGTAATGGCTGATTGTCAAGGAAATATTCAGAATAAGACAATGTATGATGAAATCATTCCTTATCGTTGGAATCGTAGCCTGCAATTAGTCAAGAAAGACGGACTTTGGGGAATCAACAACATTACACAAAATGAAGTTATTCCAACTAAATATGATACCATTATTCAGCCAAATTATCCTAGATTGAGGAAAAATCCTCAATTAGCCTACACTAAACAAAGTGAAAAATGGGGTTTTATCAATGAAAAAGGGGAAGAAGTATGTGCAGCTCAATACCACAGCATTTCTTATATGCATAGAAATAGAACTTGTTACTGTACTAGAAACAGTGCATTAAATTATGTTAAAGCCGTTTCTAGTAAAAATAAATGGGGTGCTGTCAATAATTTAGGGGAACTTATTATTCCAACTATTTATGATTCGGTTAGTGTAGTAGGAAATCTTACTATTGCACAACAAAAAGGCAAATTGGGTATATTAGATGCCAAAGGAAACGAACTATACCCCATACAACATAATAAAATAGAAGTTATCTGCATAAACAAACCTTATTGCACATATGAAAATATAAAATTTGGTAGTATTCACCCACTACTAAAAATTCAATTAGATGATAAATATGGTTTAATAAGTGAAAAAGGTAATCTTTTGACAGAAATAAAATATGATAGCCTGCTTGTTCCTCCTTTACGTGGCGAACGCCCACACACTATACTGGTACAAGAAAATAATCAATGGGGAATCATTGATCTCAAAGGACAGGAAATTGCCCCTGCTATTTATGACAGTATTGTACGCTCTAAGTCAGAGCGAGAACTGTTTATTGTCAAAAACTCAAAAAAACCTTTAAAACGTATGTGTTTTATACAAAAAAATAATCAATGGGGCTACCTAGATGTAATCACTAAAGCCGTAATCGTTCCACCAAAATACGATGAAATCAAAGGCTTTTACCCAAATAATGCGTGTATGGTTGTTTTGAATAATCAATGGGGCGTAATCAACAACAAAGGCGAACTAATTATCCCTATTGAGTATGATAAAATAACAACCATTGAAGACAGTGGTTTTGAGGTAGAACGAAATGGACAAAAACAGTTGTTGGATTGGAATGGTGTGCCTAAAGTAAAGGATGATTAAGACTTAAATTAACACTTTCACTTTACCCACATAATACTCTGGTTATCAAGCACTAATTTTTTATTTTTTCACTTTTGTAATAGTCTATTATTTCTTGAAAAATGCCTAATATCAATTCCAGATTACTAATAAAATAATCATCAATATCAACAGTTAGCAATTGCCCTTCTAGGGTTAAAAATTTCCATACATCAGCTGTCGTTACACAACCATAAATACGGTCTACTTGCTGTCCAAATTTTTCATTATATCGCTTTGCACCTATCATCTGGGCAGCACATTGTTCAATTCCTGTTTCCATATCTTGTTTTTTGGCTTCAACCAAACATAATATAGGCACATTAATGGCAAAAGCTTGGGTATCTCTTGCTAAAATAAAATCACATTCCCCATTCAGTCCCTGCGATTTATCTGCTGTTAATGTATCGCCTGAGTAAATAGTAAAAAAGTTATTGTTTCGATGTCTCAACTCCAATAAAATCGGAGTAATAACCCATTCTGAACGAGCTTTTTCACTTTTCATGGGCAATGCCTCGCTCCTAGCAAGTGTTTGTTGGAGCCATTCACTACTAGGAATAGCAGTTACATTTTTAAACAAATACCCCTTTTTGTCAACAATATTAAAGTTGATTCTTAAATCTTGAATGGTGAAGTCAGTATAAGCCATAGTT
>JAHDHV010000065.1:0-10965 GCA_020631155.1 Bacteroidota bacterium
TCCAAAAATCCAAAAATCCAAAAATCCAAAAATCCAAAAGTCCAAAAGTCCAAAAATCCAAAAATCCAAAAGTCTAATACTAAACCATCTCCTTGTCAGTTTACTAAGCGGAGTGAACATAATGGATCGCTTAACCCTTATAAAATCATTATCCTGCTACTATCGCTATAAATTTTAGAATTGTAAAAAAATATGATAATACCTCACTTGATAATTCGCCAGCAAAAAAAAATTTGTCAACAACTGTGGCTATTATGTCTATGTTGTTTGATACTGCCATTATTGGTACAAGCAAATCCATCAACTGCAAAGACGCTTGCCAAGCCTGATGTTCGCTCTTTATTGAAAAATACAGTTAGCTCTAGTACCTTCAAATCAGTGGGTAAGGAGCAATTACATTTTCCAGATATGGTAAGGCGTTTTTACACAAAAAATGGTTTTGTACCCGTCTGGACAACAGAGCAAAAAGCGGCAACACATAGTCGCGATCTTTTGGCTTGTATTTTAGAAGCCTCTAGTCATGGCTTAAATCCGATGTATTATCATGCACTCGCACTAAATCGAATGGTGAACAGTGGAGATACTGTACTACCCACTTATCAACTGACGGAATTGGAGTTATTATTTACAGATGCCTACCTCAGTTTGGGTTTACATTATTTGAGAGGCAAGGTAGACCCTTCTAAGTTCAATTCCTCTCTGCATCCGAATAAGCGTAGTTTTGATATGGTACTGTACTTAACAAGGGCTTTGGAGGATAAGGATATTTGTCATTCACTAGAATTATTACTGCCGATTCACCCTGAATATGAGGAGTTACGCGATATTTTAAAGAGATATCAAGCATTGTATTGGGAACCCATCCCCGCAATGCCTTATGATTTTGTATTAACCAAAGGCAATAGCCATTTTGTTGTGCCAGCAGTTCGCAAACGCCTACAAATAACTGGCGAATTAAAAAAAGGAACGATTACAGATGTATTTGATAATGAACTGCAACAGGCAATTATAGATTTTCAAAAAAGTCATGGAATGTATTATGATGGCCGCATTTCTAGTGCTACCATCAATATGATGAATGTAAGTTCACAGCATCGCATACAGCAGATTATAGCCAACCTAGAGCGTTGGAGATGGCAGCCTGATGATAGGGGGGAGCGTTATATTGTGGTTAATATTCCTGATTATCATTTAAAATTATTTAAAAATGAACAGGTAGACTATGAATCTAAGGTGATTGTTGGGCGCGATAAATACCCGACTCCATCTTTTACTGATTCGATTACCTATATGGTGTTCAATCCGTATTGGAATTTGCCAAAAAGTATTGTAAAAAATGAGTTATGGCCAGAAGTGAAAGAGGATAATCACTATTTGTTAGACAATGATATTGCAGTATTTAGAGGCGGCAAGCAGGTGAATCCGCTACAAATTGATTGGGATAATGTGGATATTAATCGGTATTATTTCAGACAAAGTGTTAATGCTCATAATCCGATGGGGGCGGTGAAATTTATGTTTCCCAACCGTTTTAGCGTGTATATGCATGATACCCCTTACAAAGATTTGTTCAATAATACGCGCCGAACCAATAGTCATGGCTGTATTCGCTTACAAAATCCACTACAATTTGCCGAGTATTTGCTAAAAGATCAGCGCACAACTTGGGATGCCAAACGCATTGATGATGTGCTGTTTACGCAACAAGAAAATAAAGTTTCACTTAGAAAGCCTTTGCCCATCAATATTTTATACTGGACTGTTTTTTATAATAAAAAAGGAATTATACAGTTTCGGGAAGATATTTATCAGTGGGATATAGAAATATTCAATGCCTTGAATGATCTACCTGTGGAAATGAATAAATACAAAGCAGAACCGCAGTAGGTTTTAGTGATTCGTTGATTTGTGATTCATTGAATGGCTGTTTTCTTTTTATATGGTTTCTGTAACGACGGCTTTAGTCGTTATATTTCTTGTAAGTAATTAATAATCAAAAAATTATACATAAAAGAAGATTCAGGAATTAATTTCCAATTTCTGATCTCTAATCGCTAAAATTCAAACATCTAAACATCCAAAAGTCTAAATAAATACACATCCTCTTTAGCACGCATTTGTTGTTGTGCTTTAGAGGTTTTGTCTGTGTAACCCAATAGGTGTAGAACACCGTGCACCATTACGCGATACAGTTCCGTTTGCTCACTTACCCCAAATTGTTGTGCATTTTCTCGCACCCTTTCCACACTAATAAAAATATCTCCTTCAATAGATTGCGTTGCCTCTTCTTCAGAATTATCAAAAGTAATCACATCCGTCAAAGTATCATGTTGAAGGTACTGCACATTCATTTGATGCAAATAATCATCCGTGCAAAAAATGAAATTCAATTCTGTTAATGTCTGTCCCTCAGTAGTGATCACATTCTTTAACCACTGCTGAACAATAGTTTCTTTGGGTACATTGAAAATAAGCGGCGGCTCTGTATGGAAATAAATGGGAAGGGAAGGAGTAGATGACATATACTAAAAAAACAATGAAAGTTTATTTGGTGTGAGGTTTGAAATGGTTTGACTTATTATTATAAGATTACTAATGTCACACAATTTAATTAAACAGCTTCTATATATAGAGGCTTGATAGCTAAATTAGTAGGTAAAGTTAAGTTTGTTAAAAATATTAACCAATTTACAGCTAATTTTAGACATACGAAAGCTGTTTCATTTATTTACGAATAAATAAATTGAGTACAAGAGAGCAAATATAAAGCCTTTGATGTGATGTTGATGACTGCCTTCTAGCGATTAGCCATAACAGCCCCTCGTTGTTGTTCCATCCTAAATTGGATTTCTACCCTACGACCATGATCGAAATACTCTACGGTATCGGATAACTGTCGCATAAGGAATACACCTCTACCATTAGGCTGTGTCAAACGCTCAGGCGAAGTTGGATCGGGTAAACGCTCAGGATTAAAACCCTTCCCTTCGTCTGTGATGGTGAATTTCAGCCGTTGGCCATTTGGTCGGCATTGAACGCGCACATTTTTGTACGGGTCAGCTTGATTGCCATGAATTATAGAGTTATTAACTGCTTCTGTTAAAACAACTAACATGTTGAAATACAGATCGTCTAACAGACGGAAACGCTGTCGAATTGTATCTATAAATGGCTCAACCATTCCGACATTTTCAGGCTTTGATTTTATTTGTAAATCAAACTCTGTTTCTGCAAGCATATTTGGTAGTAGTTTTACGATAGCACTAATATTTAAAAGGTTAAGAAAAAATGGCTTTTGAGTATTTAGACATAAGATAGGAGACATAAGACTTGAGATAATTTATATTATCAATAACTTATAAAAAGTCCAGATGTCATTTAATTTTGTCTAATTACTTATTAATGGAAAAAATAACTTTTAACCATTACTATTAAAAATAGTGTTGTAGTTAGTTTCTTGTTGAGTTGTAATAGTTGTGGTGATTAAAAGTGCTACTACTAAAATGAAAATAAAGTGATTATGTGATACAAAACGATAACCCAGCAAAAAGAGTTCCTTTTTACATAGAATTATTACTTTGTGGAATTGCAATAATTACTCCTAGAAGCCTATAAACTGCTTAGAACATTGACTTCTTTCATCAAGTTTAGCTATTCTAAAAAATGATTGTAAAGTAATTAAACAATTGATTGTCAATAGTTTGTCTGATGTTTTATTGGGTAGTGGGGCGTTTTTTTTAAAAAACTTTGTTTTATAAGCCTCAATTTGGCTTTTTTTTGGGAAATGATTGTCATAAAATTCTCAACTATTGAATCATTTTGAGAAAATATTTCCCATAAATAAACAAATAGCTAGATGATGAGAGTTATACTTTTCTTATTCATCATCTAGCTATAGTCGTATTTAGAAACTAATAGATTTGAAATATTTTTCTACTAATTTTTTGTAATAAGGTCTCAAAGAAGGTGGAACAGTACGGTATAATTCCGTTTCTGATTTCTTTTTCTTCTTAAATTCCTCTAGTTCAGGTGGAGGTTTGCGCTCAATTTTCTTTCTTGGCTTATCCGCTTTGCGTTTTTTCTCTACCTCACGCTCCTGTTCTGAATTTTCCGCTTTCAATAAGCGCGTTAAAATCTTCTTTTGGCGTTCCAGTGTTTTGGCGGTAATCTGTTTGTTAACCAAATCCCTTTCCGTTTGATCCATATCCTTAGCCAATTGCTCTAGGTCGCCCAAAGGTTTTTTACCGTCTTTATTACGTTGTTGATTCAGCTTTTCAAGGGCTTGTCGGAGGGCTGCTTGCTTGGCGGCCAACTGTGCGGCTTCCTTGCTAATTTGCTTCCCCGGCATTTTTCCACTCTTAATGCCCTGCTCCAACATGCGAATCTGGTCGTTCAATTGCTGTTGCATTTTACCCATTCCCTTGCCTTTGCCCATACCACCGGGTTTGTTACAAGCACCAGAACCGGGTTTATTACACATCTGGTCGCCTTGCATTTGCTGTGCCATTTGCTGTTGCATCTGTTGCATCACTTCGCCCAACATTAGTGCCAGATTATTTACACTGGTCATCACATATTGCTGACTGGTATTGGCGTTAGGCACTTTGCGGTCGGCTAAGTGGGTAATGGATTTGCCAATGTTACGGTTCATTTCGGTCAACTCATTCATGATGAAAGATTCCAATTGGAATACGCGCTTACTAAGAGCCACAAGACTATCTTCAATTAATTCGGCATCGTCTTTCAGCTTTTTCTGCTTCTGCATCAGACTGATGTACATAGGCGTGTTGATGTCCGATTTTTCTACTGCATCCATCAAGTCTTCCTGATCGAAAGAGAGGTTGACCAAGTTTTCCAATAATTGTCGAATGGCTTTCATGTCCATTTCTATTTGCTCCATTTCCATCTGCATTTGCATAGAACCGAGCTTTTTAGCCATTTCTTGCATCTTCTGGGCAGCACTTTTTTGTTTTTGCGAAGCCGATTTAGAGCTTTTCTGCTTCATTTTATCGCCTGCCTGTTGTTGGTCTTGGCTAATTTGCTGTTGGTCAGATTTGGTTTTTTCGCTCACATCCTCGTCCTTTTGCAATTCCTCGCCCATTTTATCTAATTCTTGCAAATCTTTTTTGATGTCCTCAAATTTTTCGTTGAGTTTATCTTGCTTGCGATCCTGCTCGCCCATATTACTGCCTTCCTTCTTCTTTTCCGTTTCGTCTCCTAATTTGTTCTGCTCCTCTGCTAATTTTTCCAGCTTTTCAATGGTTTCTTCCAACTTCTGGTCAAATTCCAATTGCTTGAACAACTCCATGAGGCGGTCTAATTCCTGCTCCATTTCTTCATTGTTCATTTCAAAGTTTTCTAACTCCTCTAAAGCATCTTCCTTTTTAAGATCATCCAGCAGTTTTTCCAACTTTTCAAATAACTCTCGCAGCTCCTCATTCATCAATTCCTCTAGCATTTCCTGTAACTTCTCATGCTTTTCTTTCACATCTTCCGAAAATTCTTTAAATTCTTCCTGCTCCTCCATATTCTCCTCATAATTATCCTGCATCTGCTCCATCTTGTCGCGCAAGTCCTTATTCTTTTCGAGCATTTCCTGAATTTTCGCCTTATCCTCCCAACTAATGTCTTTTTTCTGCAAAATTTCTTCTTGGAGTTTTTTAGCTTCTTCTTTCAAATCTCTAGCTTCATCAACCGCTTCCTCCAAATCTTCCTTAAATTCTTCGGTTTTTTCGTCCGCTTTATCATCCAAATCCTCAATGGTTGGCACTTCGTAACTCATGGTTTGAGTGCGTGCCTTTTTGCTGCCATTCACGCCATCATTGTCCCAAACTTCAAAGTAGTAGGTGAGTTTATCTCCCGGCAATAAGGTCATTTTGGCAATGTCCCAAGTGTAAGCAAAATTAGTGGCTTTATCATTCGCTCCACGCTCCATTGGTACTCGCTTTTGACCAATTTCGGTAGCTTTATAGAAACTACTGTCGGCAGTGCCAACAATAGGCGCATCGCGCTGTACATAGTACACAAAATCAAGACTTTTGATGCCATAGTCATCGGATGCTTCACCAATAAAATAGAGCACTCGCGTATCAAGGCTATCCTTCATTTGGCGTGCTGCAATATTGGGATGTTGATCTGGAATAACCGAAATGCTATAAGAAATAGAGTCCGCATTTTTAAGGCGATCATTGGATAGAAAGACAGTATAATCGGCATCTTTAGAAAAAGTTTTGCGATAAGTAAAGGTGCTTTCTTCCTCGTCTGCGGTTGCTTGTGCTTTACTTGCTTTGCCAAATTGCAGGGTAATGTCATTGGTATTTTCAGCCTCAAACTTCCAACTTACCTTCGTTCCTGTAGGAATCACCATATCGCCTGAGTTGCGAAGTACTTCGTTTTTTCTACCTAAATAGTTTGGAAAATCTAAAACTGCATCAAAACTCAACATAACAGGCTTAGGAATTACTTTGACTTTGTAGCTCTGAGAACGAACTCCATTGGCTTCTAAGTGGAAAGTGACATCATTTTGCAGTTTGTTGAAATGATAAGTAAAGTCAGCAGGTGTTTTTTTCTTTAATTTATAAGGGAAATCATTGTAATGTATAAAGGCTTCATTTGGCAAAACTGTACCAGCTACTTTAATGTCAATATCTAAATCCTCATACTGAACAACTTCTAAGGTATCTGTGACAACGCTAAAATGGAAAGGAGCAGGTCGTTCAGATTCCTTGTCGTTATTGATCAATCTGTCTGTACTGTCTTTGATGAGGCTAGGGGCCAAAAACAAAATGCTAAATAGACATAACAATGGAAGAGCCGCATACTTGATGTACTTTCTATTTTTGCCTAAATTAACAGCACCCGTAAAAGGCACCAATCTAATGTCATCAATTTTTTGGTTGATACTAGCTTCAATCAAACTAGCGTCCTCTAAGCCTTTGGACTGTTCTTTCAGGTGTAATATGTTGAGTAATTTATCTTTAACCTTGCTAAAGTGCTGTCCAATAATGTTCGCTGCCTGTTGGTGGGAAATGACCTTACCCAATTTGAATATTTGGAATAGTGGAATCAGTACACCAACAAAAACAACCAAGCCTGTTAGGCCTAAGAAACCATAAAAGAGTATCTTTCTGGTGGTGGTGGTAAACCAAAATTGATATTCTAATAAGCTAATGACCAAAAAGGCAAGTATGATAATACCAACACTATACAATAAACCCTTGATTAGCTTATTGAAATAGTATTTTCGTATAAATTGATCTAGCTTTTGGATTAATAATCTGTAATTATTTTTACGATTGCTGCTCATAATTATAAAGTAAGAAGCCTATGATGGAGGTAAGTATACTTAAAATTGTTGAATAGTAATTTATGAAAAGTTAGGATGGATGAATTTATTGAGTAATTAAGACAAAATTCAAATACACCTGAAATGACTACAAATTATTACTAATCAATTAATTATCCTAAGTCTTAAGTTTTATGTCTTACATCTAAGTATTTAACTTACCTTCTTATTAGGAAATATAGTACTTTCTAAGGTTTTATGCAAAATTTTTTAAGGCACTTTTCAATAGACCTTTTTTCACTCCCCGTTGAACGTAAAAGCTTAACTAAAGGTTCACTTTTTAACATTTATTTACATATTCGTTGTAGGTAAAAAAGGTGTGTAAACACTAGCTTTTGAACGACAAATACTATACCCTTTTATTAATTACGAATTGTCAATTACGAATTACGAATCCACGAATCCACGAATCATCTCTACTAGAATTTCACTTTTAGCCCTGCCAGAAAGTTAGTGCCTGCTTGTGGGTAATAAAAATTATAGTTGGTTGGTGCAGTTTGGTTACTTTCATTAAATAAAATAAAATAGGTATAACCATTTGATTCATACATGGCATTAAATAAATTATTGACCATGAAATTGATGCCAATTTCTTTAAATAAAGGGGTTTTAAAGGTGTAACCCAAGCGCAAATGATTGACCCAGTAAGCGTCTAATTTGCGATTTTCATTAGAGGTATTATCCATAAATTGACTGCCTACATATTTACTTAACCAACTGATTTCCAAGCCTCTCAACGGTTGGTAGGTGAGGGTAGAGGCGGTGATAATATTTGGGGAAAAAGAAATATCGGTATCATTATAAACAATGCTTGTATCGCCTAAATAATCCCAATCAGGTGTGAAAATGCTGGTATTTTGGGTAAATGCATCAATTTTATTTCGGCTAAAAGTCGCATTAACCGCCCATTCTAGTTTATTGATAGGGCGGACCTTTGCTATCAACTCAATACCCATGCGCTGACTTTTATCCACATTTTGTTGTAAAACCTCTCCTACATCGTTCAAATTTCCAGTCAACACCAATTGATCTTTGTAATTCATCCAATACCCATTGATGCCGAGGGCGTAGTTGAGGGTTTTATATTGATAACCTACTTCTAAATCGTGTAGTCGCTCGGCTTTTGCAGGCTCAGGATTGTCAATGATATTGTCGCGGTTGGGTTCGCGGTTGCCGATGCTAAAAGATGCATAGACATTTTGTTGAGGACTGAACGCATAACGCACACCTACTTTGGGATTGATAAAATTAAAGCTGGTTTCTAGGTCAATTTCGCCCGCGCTATTGTGTAGACCGTCTACTTGATAGTTAATAGTTCTAAATTGTATATCTCCAAAAATACTTAAATTAGTGTTTAGAAAATAAGTAGCTTTTAAAAAAGTATTAAAATCACTTTTCTCACCAGTATTATCATAATAGCGTTGTCGAATGGAGCCATTGCCCATAAATTGCGCCCAAATAACTTCCCCAAAATGATCGCCTACATAATTATTCCAAGCACCGCCCAAAGTAGCATTGAGCTTTTCATTTTGATATTTTAAAGCATAAGTAAAGCCATAAAAATCATTATCCAACCATCTTCTACGAATCAAATCGCTACTTTCAACCAAAGCAGTATCCCCTTCTGAAATTTGGAAAACATCGGTATTGACTAATCCATAATCGGCAATGTCTTCGCCTTCTTTGTATTGCTCAAAATAGCCTTGTCCATGTGTATAATGTAGGGCAATATTGGCACTTAATTGGTCGCTAATTTGACGAGCATAATGTAATTGATAATGATCTTGTTGATAGTTATCTACCTGATTATCATAGGTAAATTCATTGAAAGTTCGATTTGTTTCTAGCAATTCTTCAGGCACACCATTCCATGCTTGAAAGGTAATTTCTTTGCCAGAAAATACATTTAAACGCAAAATATTATTTGCATCGTGATAAGCAGCCGAAAAGAAGAAGGATTTAAGGTCAGAGCTTGCTCGATCAATGTAGCCATCAGAGGTGATTTTGGAGAGGCGACCGTCAATGGTAAAGTGATCCTTTAGCACGCCTGTACCGAATTGTACGCTGTTTTTCAAGGTGTTAAAAGAGCCGTAAGTGCCATTGTATTCGGCATAGGGTTCGGTTCGCAAGCCGAGGGTTTGAATATTGACACTTGCGCCAAATGCCCCTGCGCCGTTGGTAGAAGTGCCTACACCGCGTTGAATTTGGATGTTTTCGACAGAAGACGCAAAATCGGGGAGGTCTACCCAAAAAGTACCATGTGATTCGGAGTCGTTGAGGGGGATACCGTTGAGGGTTACGTTAACGCGAGTTGCATCACTGCCGCGTACTCGGATACCCGTATAGCCGATACCTGCGCCTGCGTCTGAGGTAGTTACAACAGAAGGGGTGAAGTCCAATAAAATAGGGACATCCTGCCCTAAATTGAGTTTGTCAAGTTCTTCTTTACTGACATTGGTATAGGCGGTCGCGCTATTGGCTTCGGCGCGCGTTGCAGCTACTAGGACGGTATCTACTAGGTAATTGCTATTTCTGAGTATGATATTTACAGTTTGATTTCCTGTTAAATAGACTTTTTCTGTGTGTATAGCATAGCCTAAAAAGCGTATTTTTAACTCATATAAATTGCTTCGGAGATTGTTTAATTCAAAGTACCCCTCCCCATCGGTTATAGTGCCAATGTTGGTATTTTCTAACCAAACAGTTGCGCCCACAACATTATCGCCATTTTCATTTTGTACGGAGCCATTAATGTTGTATTGTGCCGAAGCGAAAATAGGCAATAAGCAAGTCAATAATAAAGTTAGTAATTGTTGTTTCATAACTGCGTGAATTGCAGTAGCATGGAGAGGTAGGAACTTATTGGTTTTAAGGTTGAAAAGTTATAAGGCTTTAAGGTTTTTTTTAATATAAAATTAAAAATATAGTATTTTTTTAATTAATGGGTGTGCGAAAATTACCCAACCATAGCTATGTGGTTTAGGCGAACCCTAAAGCAATTCAAAAATTCAGTATCCTTACAACAGTACAATCCTAAAAGTTGTATAGTCCCTTCGTCGGTATTATCCGCATCAGGTTCAACGGGTATATTCTCAGCCATTTATGGCACCCCTCATACTACTTTGATGATGGATTATTCTTAGAGTTTGGAAGGTTACAAAGTTACAAGGTTTTAAGGTTTTTATTTTTTAATAAAGTTTAAAAATAATACTTAATCTTTTATTAAACAATGTTTTATGAGAGTTGAAAAACATACTTGTAGTTGTAACTAATGATCTAAAAGGTTAAGAGCCAATTTAGTCCAAACTCTAAGAATATTGTTTATTAGACTTGTTCAGGAGGGGACAACTTGGTTGAAAATAGCCAACTTTAGCTCACTATGAACCCTAACAAGCAAATCTATTGGGCAAAGATATGGATTTATCGGCTGCTTTTTTGAAAAGAGGGAACATTTGTAGGAAAATCCATGTTACCAAAAATGGAACAAAAGGTTTGTGTATTTACTCATTGTCAACACAATATGCACTTCGTCTTGTTGATGTCCTTTTTTCAAATCTTCTAGTTACCTTGTTCTTTTACCAACGTCTTTTTAATATAAGGTTTTTATAATAAGTGGTTAG
>JAHDHV010000065.1:11065-20643 GCA_020631155.1 Bacteroidota bacterium
TGGCTTTGCAATTTTTTAAATTTATATTTTTGTGACCTTTAAAAACCATTAGCTGACAACCTTCTAGGCTGTTTGCCCTATCAAATCCATATTACCCAATCATTTCCAATTTCCAGCACAGGTGTCGTAGGCACTTAAAATCGGTATAAATTTTCACAATGACGAAATTCTTAAACAAAAAGCTATTCATTACCATCGCACTAATTTTAATACTGTTCTATCTGATTTACTACATAGGATTCTTTTGGGGCAAACAACGACACTACTTTAATGGTGTGCCTGAAAGTGCCGTATTGATTATGGAAGTGGATCAGATGGAAAAGGTTCGCAACAAATTGAAGAAAACCAGTTATTGGCTCGATCTGCAACAAGTAGATTGGATCAAAAAAATGGAAAATACCTTTGCTTTATTAGATTCCGTTTTTTTACAACAGACTCCAGCAGCTAAGAAAAAAGCAATAGCCTCTATTCATTTAACCAAAGCGGATGATTACGACTGCCTGCTTACGATGCACGATAAGGTGTTGAGTAAAGACCTTGCAAGAGTAATAAAAGGCATGAAACGAGGTGGTTATAAAATTAGAAAAAGAACCTTTAAAGATACCGATATTTACGAGCTTCGCTTGAAAGGATTGAAACGCCCTTTAACCATTACTAGCCATAGTAATTTGATCGCCTGTAGTTTTAGTGCCATATTGGTGGACGAATCGGTTACTCAGGGACGGAAGGGACCTAATTGGACGTTTAGAGATATGGCTAAATGGCGAGGGGAAAAAGCGGATGCAACACTTTATGCCGACTGCAATAATGTAGGGCTATTGGCGGGTGTTTTTTTAAAAGATAAAGGCAATACGGTGTTTTCAAAAGTGCAGGAACTCGTAGATTGGGCGCAGTTAGACTTATACTTTACCGACCGTTCTTTGGTAGTAGATGGACATACACTTTTTGCAGATGATAATCCCATTTTAGAACGCCTGCTCAATCAAGGGGTTGGCGGAACAAAAGTGACTGTAGATGAGGTGTTGCCTTTCAACACTGCTTTTCTGTTACACAGTCGAGTAGCAGATTTCAATGACTTCTATCGTGCGGTTGATGTTTCTTCAGATGAGTTATTCCGCAGTTCTTTTTTACCTTGGTTTGGCAATGAATGGGCCTATGGTTTTACTGAACCTAATAGTGCCGATTTTATTAATGGAACTTTTATTATTGTAGCTACAAATGATGCAAAAAATGCAGCTAAAAAATTGGGAGATTATGCCAAGCAAAAGGCGATTAAATATGGTAAATATACCCTTTATCCGATAGATGCATACCCTTTAGCAGCTCAATTATACGACAAAACGACTGCCAAAACATTTCAAAAAGGATTTTATACGGTTTTGGATAAACATGTAGTATTTGCTCCCAAACAAACGACTCTCAAATTGGTGATTGACCAGAGTAAAGCAGGTAAAACATTGGCTAAAGAGCGTGGTTATATTTCCTTTGCTCGTCATCAAAAGAAAGATAGTAATTTATTTGTATATGTACAGCCTTCTAAATTAAGTAAACTTCTGAAAGATGCTGCTTCTAGTCGTTTTGCAAAAGATTTAAATGAAAAATTCAAATACTACGAGCGTGTTTCTCCAATTACCCTTGAGTTTGATGAGTTTAAAGGGAAAGCAGCAACAGCAGGCTTGGCGACTTACCAAAAATCGGCAACCGATAAAACAACATTGGTTTGGAATGTGCAGTTGGAAGCTCCAGCATTGTTTACCCCACAGATTGTTAAAAATTTTGACAATGGACGTAAAGAAATCATTGTTCAGGATGATAATTACAATGTTTATTTGATTTCTAGAGATGGTGATATTTTATGGAAACGGCAATTGACAGAACCTTGTTTGGGAAAAATTTATCAGTTAGATTTTTATGGAAATGAAGAATATCAATATTTATTTAATACGCCTACCAAAATTTATTTGTTGAACCGAAAAGGGGAGAATGAATACAATTTTCCGATTCGCTTGAGTGCCGAAGCCAATGCAGGACTGACGATGATAGATGTTGGTGGACGTAAGGATTACAACTTTTTTGTGCCTTGTAACAATGGCAATGTGTATGGCTACCATTATAGCGGACGACCCTTGAGTGGTTGGAGTCCACGTAAACAACTGTCGCAAGTGCCCTATCCGTTGATTTATTTTAAGGAAAAAGGTGTAGAGTCTTTGGTAGCTGCTAATAAAAATGGTACGGTATATTTGCTGAATAGAGGCGGAATTATCAAGCATAAAATTAAAACCAACGGACCTCTTATCGCTCCACCGCAAATTGCTTTGCGAGGCAAGGAAAAGAAAATATTGGCAACAACAGAAAAAGGAGATACCTATATTATAGATGCCAAGGGCGAGTACTTTAACCTTCGTTATACTTCTATTAATGAGGATAGCAGGTTTTTGGTGGCAAATACTTTTGGTAGCGAAGCCGATGAAAATATCTTTTTATCCAAAGGAAAAGTTCGCGTATTTAACAATAAGGAGCAATTATATAGTTATACTTTTGAAGATGGTTTTACACCAACTAATTTGTTTGCCAGCCCACCGATTAACAAAATTTCGCATGTAGGTGTGTTTAGTAAAATAGAACAGCAAATTACTTTACTAGAAAAATATGGCAAATTCCATCCCGATTTTCCACTACCAGCCAGTACCCCGTTTGTTGCCAGTGATTTGTTCGGTGGGGGTGAAAGCATTATCGTAGCAGGTGGGATTGATAATAATGTATTTGCCTATAAGGTGGAATAATTTTTTAATTACGAATTACGAATTACGAATTACGAATTACGAATTACGAATTGAAAGTTATGATTTTTTTCCAGTAATAAAAAAAAATCCCTTACAATCATTGTAAATAATGACTGTAAGGGATTCGTTTTTTATAAAAAATAAAATTGATTCTAAACTGGAATTATTGTAAATAAATGGATAATCAATTAGTTATCTCATATCTCCTGTCTAGTTTAACAGCATCTTTTCTACATATTGCTCGCCACCTACGGTTAATTCTATATAGTACAAACCTCTAGGCTGAGTGCTTAAATCAAGAGTTTTGTTAAGTGTACCGATTTCATTTTGATTCAGTTCTTGGTAAATGAGCTGTCCGATGGTGTTGAATACCTTTAAATGAACCGTTTCAGGGGTTGCTAACTCGTAGTTGATGGCAAAAACACCTTGACTTGGATTAGGTTGCACTTGTAGCATTTGCGCCAATTTCGTTCCTATGCCATCCTCTACACCTACGCTAGTGCAATCCTCTACATGAATGGTAATTTCTGTTGTTGACGAGCAGCCCGCTGCGTTAGTTGCGGTGACCGTATAGGTAGTTGTTTCGGTTGGTGTTGCCAGTGGAGAATTAACCTTATCGTTGCTCAAACCAGTGCTAGGACTCCAGTTAAAGGTAGCCCCACTCGGTTCTGTAGCAATCAATTGGGTGCTTTCCCCTGAACAAATCACCTCATTCCAAGTCATGATAGAGGGTTGTGGCTCATCCAAAACCTGCACCGTTACCTGCGCCTCGCTTTTACAGCCATCTACTGTTTCTACAGCTACTGTATAGATTGTTGTTTCAGAAGGATTTGCCATTGGATTTGGGCAATCCATACAATTTAAACCTATACTTGGCGACCATTCGTACATTTCGCCGCCTATTGCCGTTAATTCTACACCATTACCTCGACAAATAAAATTCTCTTGAGCAGATGCAGCTACATGGAAAGCAGCCTGTTGTACAACTGCACGCTGAGAAACAAATTCGCAACCATTCGCATCAGTAACAGTAACGATATAATCGCCTGCTCCTAGCTGTGTCGCTGTTGCTTCGGTGTCGCCACTATTCCATTTGTAAGTATAAGGAGGGGTACCGCCTTCTATTTCTACGCTTGCTTCACCTATTTTTCCACCTTCACAAGTTTCTTTAGTCGTCACTGTTAAGTCAGCTTCTTCGGCTGCATCAATGGTAAAGGCTTCAACATGACTACAGCCGATAAAATTGGTGACCGTAACCTCATATTCACCAGCCGCTAAACTGCTTGCTGTTGCTGTTGTTTGACCGTCTGACCATGCATACTGCAAAGGCCCTGCAAGGCTAGATGGTACAATAGTTGCGCTGCCATCGTCTAAACCACTACATTGAACATGTTGACGTTCAATGTTTTGAACAAAAGGTTCGGGTTCGGTAACCACAACGGAAGTATCCATTACACAGCCATCAGGATGCGTGATGGTGACGGAGTAGGTACCAGCACTCAGCTTGTCGGCGGTATGATAGATTTCGCCACTGCTCCATTGGAAGGTGCAGCCACTATAAAAGCAATTACAACCTGTGCTACTCACTGTTACGCTTGCGGTGCTTTCGCCGGGGCAAGTAACATGGTTGATGGCTAAGGATAATTCATAAGCTGCTATGGTACAAGGGTCATCTTGTTGAGCCCATGTAGTAGATGTTACTAACAGTAATATTACACACATAAAAAGAATACATGTAATATTTTTATTCAACTTATTCATCAATATTGTACAGTATCTCATAACGGGGTTGTCATTTAAAATAGTGAGTGAAATATTGCCTATTATGTATTTTCAAAAAATAGACCAATTTTGCAGTATATATTGCCATTAAAACATTTAAGTAAAATACAAATGATATTACCAACATGTATTGTCATAAGATTATTTACTGCTTATGTATATCTAACAATTTTTTTAGGCAAATGCTTGTTGAAATGTACAACTTTTATTTGACAAACGAATGACATGACTACTATTTTTTTATTTCCCTTGCTGGCAAAATGTCTTGATAACTCACAATCAATGAATTAGCTCTTTTTTTTCTCGAAAAAATAAATAAAAAAAAATCCTCCCTAAAATAGAGAGGATTTCTGGTTTTTAAACCAATCAAACTTTCTAGCACTAATTTTAACTCAAAAAAAAGAGAATTTCTTATAGATTAATCTATTGAATAGGCAGCTGTCTTACTGATTCTAGTAAAACCAGCAGGGTCTAGTGGTTGAGCATTTACATAATCATTGAAAAATTCTTGCTTAGAGCAGATTTGCCAAATGACATTAGAAGCTGAATAACTTATAAATGGTGTTTCGATAGTATAACCATCACAAGGAAATTTTTCCTGTTCATAAAACAAAGTTACGCCATTAGCTGTCAGTTTTGCATCAATACGCATTGCACGATCATTGTTGTTGACAGATAATTTGCATTTTGCATTAATTGTGCCATTAACATTAGCCTGAGCCGTGGTAGTACCACCATTTTTACTTAAAGATAAGTTAACATATCCACTCCATACATCCTCAGAATAAGATGGGCGGCGACCGCACTGTGCTTTAGCAGTTTGGCTTTCTACTCTGTCAATAATTTTTACAAATTCTTCATCACTTAAATAAACAATCTTCTTGTCAGCAACCTCTTCAAGTTGCCCACCTATACTATTTAAAGCATCTTGATTTACATAAAGTACACCTGTTTGTAGACCGTCAATTAGATTAACTGATGTTGTTTCTTGTTTGCTGGTTTCGTCTTCAAAAAGCTCTGTTTTACTACAACTTACAAAAACAACGCTCATCACTAGTAGTGTAATAAATAATTTAAAAGGGTTCATAATAAAATAAAATTGAATGGTTAAATAATGGTTTTTTAATTAATAGGCTATGTGTGTTAGCCATGTACTTAATTTGAATAATGAATTTTAAGGAAGGATACTAGATAAACCTTTACATGTTCTAGGAGAATTTTGCAAATATTGGCTGCCATATCCACCTTGATATAAAAGGTTAGTAGCTTTTATAGTCCAGTTATAATTCCTTGAACCACTAAAGTTTAAAGGAACTGTTTTGGTGCCACTTGTGAAATAGTCTGTAGAACCATTAGCTACTGCTTTCCCATTTCTGTATAAAACTGCATCTACTCTCATACCAATATTCCCGGGATTAAATGGGCTAATTGTGCCAGAGGCAGTAGCATAAGTATTCACTAAAGAAGATAAGGTTACTTTACCACTCCAATAACTATTGCTAAAGGTAGCATTACAGGCTTTAGCAGAAGAAGGAACTGTTTCACTAGTTAGCATTTTGGCGTTGTATTCTGCATCAGTCAAATAAACAATCTTCTGTCCCGGCAATGGGCTGATACTTGCATCTGCCTCTGCCATTAAATCTTGATTAACATAGATGATCATATCATCTTGAACAGTTTCAACATTGGTTCTAAGTGTTGCATTTTCTTCTTGGAAAAGCTCTGTTTTACTACAGCTTACCATGATAATACTCAACATTAGTAGTGTAATAAATAATTTAACAGGGTTCATAATAAAAAAATGAATGGTTAAATAATTGAATGTAATTCTGTATGGATAGGAAGGCAGTATTAAACTGTTCTTACCCATTCTTAAAAAAATGTGTGATTTCTTTTCTAAAAAGTTCTCTCTGTTGCTGATTGACCACAACAGAGTAGAACTATGTTGATGTGTGGTTGATTGAATTTTAAAATATATTATGTGTGTATAGTCGAAATTTTTAATAATTAATGCTAATTTTGAGTTTTAAAAAAGCTACCATAGGAGGTATAGAAATTATAATTGTGGCTGTCTCTTAAAAGCAGCCAGAGGTTGTGTGAGTATTGTCCTCTGACTGTCTTTTATAAAGATTAGCAAACTACAGGCCTGTAGTGTTTATTGTTATAGCTCGTTTTATTTAAGTGTTAACAAAGCATCAATCATGTCAAATATTACGTTTTAGTGTTAGTTGTTTTCGTTGTTACAAAGATGGACTATTTAACAAGGGAGGACAATTACATTTTTTATTGTTGGCCCAATACTAATTAGACTTTAATGTTGTATTATTAATTTAAAATCAAAGTGTTACATTTTATAAGTGCTTATTTTGGGGTAGGAAAAAATGATAAAAAAAGCGAGTAGTTTTTCTACATTTAATCAAAAAAAACAAAATGAAACCAAAAAGATACCTATTAACGGCAGCTATTTTAGGCGCATTGGCAGTGCTGTTAGGCGCGTTTGGAGCGCATGGATTAGAAGATTTATTACATCCTTATCGTTTATCTATTTTTGATACAGGAGTACACTATCAATTTTATCATACTTTAGCTTTATTTTTGTTAGGCATATTACTAGGACAAAAAAAATATACACATAACCGACTTTTGAAAGATGCAGGTTATGCTTTCATGGTCGGCATAATATTATTTTCAGGTTCGCTTTATCTGCTGGCCACACGAGACTTGTTGGGCATTGATGATTGGAAATGGCTAATAGGCCCATGTACGCCCATAGGAGGATTTTGCTTTGTTATTGGATGGATATTGGTGGCTGTAGGAGTGTGGAGAAGTTAGCGGATAGAGATTAGAAATTAGAGATTAGATTTTTGTGTTTTAAAAAAAAAAAAGAATTGTTGAGAGACAAAGTTTTGCAACTCAACAATTCAGGATAATTTAAATGATGTTTTTTTATATGAAAAAGTGAAAATAAATGATTTAGGACTAGATTGATTTTCCACACACTAAAAAAAAAATCAACTACCTACTTCTTCTGCAATATACTCTGCTACTACTCCCTCTAGAATACCTAATGGTAGGGAGCCATTTTGAAGTATAATATCGTGAAATTTTTTAATATCAAATTTGTCTTTTAATACAGCTTGGGCTTTTTCACGTAACTCCAAAATTTTCATCATTCCAATTTTGTAAGCGCAAGCCTGTCCGGGCAACACAATATAGCGTTCAATTTCAGCAACTACATCGCCCTGTGGCATTCCCGTTGTATTTACCATATATTCAATTGCTTCCTCGCGCGTCCAGCGTTTAAAATGGATGCCCGTATCTACCACTAAACGCACTGCTCGGAAAAGTTCTGCTTGTAAACGCCCCAAATGACTGTACGGATCATTGTGAAATGCGTATTCTTTGGCTAAATACTCGGTATACAAAGCCCAACCTTCGGCATAAGCAGTGAAGGGGAGGAGTTTTCTAAAAGTAGGTAGCCCTTGCAATTCTTGGGCAATGGTAATTTGGAAATGATGCCCAGGGATAGCCTCATGATAAGCGAGTGTTCGCATACCCCATTTAGGAACTTCTGCCATATCTCGCATATTGGCATAAAAAACTCCGGGGCGGCTGCCATCCATAGGCGGCGCATTATAGTAGGCACCAGGGGCGGTTTTTTCCTTAAACTCAGGGATTCGTTTCACTTCCACCCCCATTTTAGGGCGCAGTCCAAAAATATTTAATTCCGTCAATTGCTTATCTACCTCATCTATCATTTTTTGGTAATCCGCTAAACATTGCGCTCTTCCTTCATCAGTGTTTGGATACAAAAAAGAGGAATCAGCAGTTAATGCCTGCAAATGAGTAGCTATAGTAGAGTCAGGTGAGAATCCTAAACTGTCTAATATACTTCTCATTTCGGCGGTAACGCGCTCCACTTCTTGTAAACCAATTTGATGTATTTCTTCGGGGGACATTTTGGTAGTAGTATTACTTTCTAGTGCAGAGCGATAAAAATCCTCTCCATTGGGAAGTTTCCAAACACCATCATCTGTAGTTGCTTTGGTTTGTTGAGCAGTAAAAAAATCTATTAACTTTTGATAGGCAGGGTAAACAGTGTTATTAACCTGTTTTCGCACCTCCACAAGTAGCCGTTCTTTTTCTTTATCTTCAATATTACTTAATGTATCCAATCGCTCTTTAAAAGAGGCATATAAAATATTTTCCGTAGCGGCTGTAGTGTTAAAATCAGTCATTTCTTTCAACACTTTTTCAATGACAAAACGAGGTGGGATAATCTGTTTTTCTTCTCGAATTTTTAGTCCCTCAAGCACTTGATCGAGTTTGGTATCAAACTTAGAGAGACGAGTGATATAGTGTTCCGCGTCTCTTTGATTGCCAATGTGATGCGTATTTGCCATAAAATCGGGGAGGCTACTCTGTATACCAAATAGCTGATTAACAGGGTAGTTGTGCCACATAAATTTGTCGCTTTCTACGGACTGAGTGAGGAAATAATCTAAAACATCATACGATAGTTGTTCTTTTTTATCCAACTTTGAACGATCATATTGATGCAGTGTTTCCAAGTCATTGCGCGTTTTTTCCACCATTTCTTGAGCATGTTCAGGAGAGGAATCACTCAAATCATCATTGTGAAAATGCAGCCCAACACTTTCTAACAATCTTAACTGACTTAGTAATTCAGGGTCAGTCAGTGCATATTCAATAAATATTCTTTCGTAAAAGTGATTGATATAGAAGGGTTTAAACCAAATTAGATTCACCGAAAAAATGGCTATGCCTATGAATAACAGTAGCAAAATAGTTAGAATGGTTTTTTTAATCATGACTTTTATTTGAAATATTAGCAGGAAAATTGGAGATAGGGATTCTTTTTAATGTCAACGTAAAATAAATATAGATATTTTTTCAAGAAAAAAAAGATATTAGGGCAGAAAAAAAACAAAAGCTTGCCTAAGTAGTCAGTCAAGATAAAATTGACGATTGCTTTTGGCGTTTTTTGCTCCC
>JAHDHV010000568.1 GCA_020631155.1 Bacteroidota bacterium
ATGACAATAAAAAAACACCCATACTTCAGCACAAAGTACCAAAATATAGGTGGTTAAAATGATTATGAAAAAAAAGATATTTAAACTTGCCGTAAATACTTAACAATGAGTTCCTTATCTCACGTTTCCTGTTTCACATCTCACGTCTAAGTACTTATTTAGGCTTTTACAAAACGCTCTGTAGCAATCATTCCTTTATTATTGAACACTTTTAAAATGTATATACCTTTGTTTAAGGCAGAAATATCTATATTGGTGGTGTTAAAGTCTTTAATATTGTTTACCTTAATTTCTTTGACCAAACTGCCTTTCATATCTATAATTTGTAGGAATAAAGGGGAAGTTTGTGTTACTCCTTGAATGTCTACTAAGATATTGGCTTTGGTAGGATTGGGGTAAATGTCTAATTGTATTTCTGAGTTAATGGGTGTGGTGCTTATACTTTGCTTGGGTGTAAAAACAGCTTTTTCGGGTGCTTCATTGTCGCTGCCATCGGTTCGTAGGGGCTCGTTGGAGCAGTACTTTTGCGAATATTGTAGCGTAAAAAGCGTGGAGTAAAGATAGGGAAATGAAAAACCTATTTCTTTAAAATCATCGGGGAAGGCTAAAATTTGAGGCGTATTGCCCGGACGATGTTTAGGATAAGTCCCTTCTAAAAAATAGGGGCGATTGGTCGTTGCTCTATCTTTCCAGCGTTTATGAATTTTATTAAATCTAATACTATAATAACTGTTAATATTGTTGATTTCCCATATATCCGCCCAGCTACGTACACCTATTGGCCCGTGTGTGGCAAATAGTACTACTCGACCGTCTTCTGCCATTTTGCCCAACCAAAAAGAGTTATATTTACTCCAACTTTCATCCAGACTGGCTCTTGAGTTCATTCTATAGAGTGGGTTAATCGCGCCATTAACACCGCTTATTCTGGAAAAATTACTGGTTTTGCCCGAACCATAAGCGCGCCATATATGGAGTCCTTTAGAGTCCCAATTTCCGCCAATTAGATAGGTATACCCATTGATATTGGCATAGGCTAAGGTACCGATATGGTCGCTAACATAGATGTATTGCGAGCCGCTTACAATGCTAATATTGTCATTATCAATCGTATAAAAACGGATCGAAGATGGTCCTGTATCACCGGGTTCGGTAGCTACAGCCACAGGAAAAACATTGCCTATCATCTGTATGGATGAAGGATGGGATTCGCCATTATAGGGATAGGTTGGGCGAGTAGGTTTATAGACATCCAATAGCGTTCCAGAATTATTGAATAAGAAAATATAAGATTCCCCTGTGCAACCACTGGTAGGGCTAGAAGCCACACAGCCCGTTAATACGATGCGTGTGCCTGCTCCATTTACTCCCAAAGCCTGCATATGGATGCGAGAGTGGTAATCTACCTGACTTTTATGGATGTAAAAAGTTTTGCTACTTACTGAGTTAATGGCATTGGCGTTCAAGACTTTAGCGGAGATAACTTCTTCGTTTGAGGAGGGGAGTGTAGTATTAGAGGAGTAGACTTTGATAGAGGAAGTTTCATCTTCAAAATCTATAGAATGAAGGTCGTTCATATGATAATAAACATCTCTGTACTCGCCGCCGTAATTGTCGTGTTCGTATAGTCTGACAAAATGGCGATTGCTATACATTTTTACGGAGCTAATTTTGTCATTGCCCACGCTGAGTTGGGATTTTTTATAGCTGCCCGTATAAAGATACTGCCCTGAACCTGAGTAACAGTCATCTTTATATACTCTTGCTCTAACTTGTGCGGAGACTTCTAAACTGATAAAGCCTAATAAAAGGGTTAATAGTAAGCATTTTTGGAAATAATAATTCATGGTGATTGTTCTTTTGGGATTAAGTAAATGAGTTTTTAGATTTAAGACGTGAGATGTGAGAGAGGAGACGTGAGATAATATATTTATTATCAAGGTTTTACAATAAATTTATTGTGTTCAAAAAACTGAACTGAGCACGAAGCACTATCTTACAAATCAACGAATTTGATGATCATAAATAAATTCAAACAGTGTTTTATGTTAAAGAAAATACTAATGTCAAAGTGTGAAAGTCAGTGTTTTAATATCCTCAATTTTAGGAAATTAATTTTGTATTGAGGTATTTGAATATAACGAAAGGGCAGGTATGGAAAGCATTTAAACGCTTCATCTTTAAGAATCCTATGACCTGCAATTTTCCCGTTTGTCACAGTTTTTTCATGTGTTTTCTCCATAAAAAAATCACCTTTACACTAGGTTTTTTATCAAAAAATAGTTATTCTAAGATCTATTTTTTAGCTTCCAAAAATCTAAATGGCAATGAAAGATGCAAAAGTAATATTTCTAATCGTTATGTTTGTATTTGCTTGTATTATGTTCACGCTTTTGGGAGAATGGTTATTTCCGCCCGAAACAAGCGCAACGTCACAGGTAGAAATTTGCTTAAAAGCGGTAAATGCAGGCAATGCTGCTTGCGATAAGGGAGATTTCAACCTAGCCCAGTATCATTACCGAAGTGCTTTGGACTGCGAAGAAACAAGGACATTGGCCGAGCAAGGGATAGACAAATGTTCTAGGCGAAATTTGTCGGGTGCAGAGGGAAGTTCCGACTATGCAGAGGATGCGTCTTTTCCTGTGGGTTCTGGAAAAATGGCTGATGGCGACAGCATTGATGGGATGCCCGTTTTTAAATTTGCGGAAGAAATGCCCGAATTTCCCGGTGGTAAAAAAGCCCTATTTAAGTTTTTAAATGAGCAATTGCGCTATCCACCTGTTGCTCGTCAAAATGGCATAGAAGGGACGGTTTATGTAGGTTTTATTGTAGAAACAAACGGCATTATCAGCAATGTAAAGGTAGAAAGAGGCTTGCCCGGTGGAGGCGGAGGCTGTGATCGAGAAGCAATGCACGCTGTAAAAAGTATGCCTAGATGGAAACCGGGGTGGCAAAATGGGAAGGCCGTAGCTGTTGCCTATACTTTGCCCATTAAGTTTACATTGGGGGAATGAATAGGAACTTGACAATGTTAAATGACTAAAAGCTCTATGTTGGACAGTTAAAAAGTTCCATTTGAAATATAGCTAAATTAAAAAAGGAACTTGACAATGTTAAGTGCCAAACACTCATTAATTATGCAAAATTTTGTTCTAAAGTGTTGATTTTCAGTTTTTTTAAAAAAAAGATTTAAAAGGGTACACAAATTAAAACAATGGTTTCTTTGAATGTTGAGTTGGTTTGTTTAGGGGGTAAATGTGTTTAAATACTACTGAAACCCTCGCCGAAAATAGGGTCTGAAACTCCACGATTGCCTTCGGCGACTTACTTTT
>JAHDHV010000569.1 GCA_020631155.1 Bacteroidota bacterium
ACTAATCTACTAATCTACTAATCACGAATCTACGACCTATTAATGTAAGCACAAACTCTTTGGTTGAAAAGTTTCATGAATTTACGTTACATTTGGCAACTGCCTCTGCTACTTTATCTGCTACGGTCATATTTAATGCGGCGGGAATCACCTTTTCGGCGGTTGGATTTTCTACACATCCTGCAATGGCAAAGGCTGCGGCCAATTTCATAATGGGTGTAATCTGTGGTGCTTTACTTGCCAGCGCACCTTTAAAAATACCGGGGAAGGCTAATACATTATTTACCTGATTGTTGAAGTCTGAGCGACCAGTCGCGACAACAGCTGCGCCACCTGCTTTGGCTTCATCGGGCATAATTTCTGGGATGGGGTTTGCCAAGCTAAAAACGATTGGATTTTTTGCCATTGTTTTTATATCATTTCTATCTAATAAATTAGCAATACTTACACCTATAAAAACATCTGCTCCTACCAAAGCATCTTTTAATGTGCCTGATAAATTTTGAGAATTGGTAAATTTTAAAACGTCTATTTTGGTTGAATTTAAGTTGGTTCGGTCTCGGCTAATGATGCCTTTGCTGTCGCACATAATAATGCTTTTTACAGGTGTACATTTATCGGCATCTAAACTCAAACAACTTAATAAACGAGCAATAGCATTGCCTGCTGCCCCTGCTCCATTGATAACTATTTTTAAATCCTCAATATTTTTCCCAACTACCTTTGCAGCATTAATCAGTCCCGCCAAAACCACAACAGCCGTACCATGCTGATCGTCATGCATCACAGGAATACCGATGTCTTGTAAGGCATTTTCAATTTGAAAGCATCTAGGCGCGGAAATATCTTCTAAATTGATTCCACCAAAAACAGGAGCCATTAATTTTACCGTTCGGATAATTTCTTCGGGGTCTTCTGTATCCAAGCAAATAGGAATCCCATTAATGCCTGCAAATTTTTTAAACAACATCGCCTTGCCTTCCATTACGGGAATCGCGGCTTTAGCTCCAATATTTCCCAAACCTAAAACAGCAGTACCATCAGAAACAACGGCTACGGTATTGCCTTTCATTGTCAAATCGTATACTCGTTCAGGGTTTCTGTTGATTTCCATACATGGTTCGGCAACACCGGGCGAATAGACCAAAGACAGATCGTCTTTACTATCAACCTCTACTTTATTGGTAAGGGCAATTTTTCCTTTAAGCTTTTCGTGTAATTTGACTGATTCTTTAAAATAATCCATTATTGCTGTTTTGATAGAAAATGTTAAGAACCTTCAAATCTAAAGCAAAAAATAGGATTGTCCAAAAAAAGAGAGCAAAGTGATATTTTTTTAAAAAAACATTAAAAATCACCTTCTCTATGTAATATATTCTAACAAATTGCGACTAATGTATAATACAATCACCAAATCACGCTAGTTTTTCTATTATAAACTCAATCATTCAAAACAAATTAAAATCATGAAAAAAGTATTAATTTTAGGTGGTACGCTTTTTATTGGAAGAGCATTTGTAGAAGAATTGTTAAAAAGTAAGGAGGACTACGATATTACGATTTTCAATCGAGGTAAAAGCAATATAGATATTTTTCCAGAAATCCGAAGAATTAAAGGCGACCGAAGAACCGATGATGTGGCGCAATTAGGAAAAGAGAATTGGGATATTGTGATTGATTTTTGTTCTTACTATCCCCTGCCCTTGCAGAAATTGGTAGACACTTTGAAGGGTAAAGTTGGCCGTTATATCTATATTTCCACTGGCTCGGTTTACGATATGGAGCAGACACTCAATACTGTTTTAACCGAAGACTCTCCCCTACTAAGCTATACAGATGCCGATAAAACAGATACCACTATGGAGACCTATGGCAAACGTAAAAAGGCTTGCGAGGATGTTTTATTAGCAGATAAGTCTTTGGATACCATCATTTTACGCCCTTCTATCGTTTATGGTAAATATGACTATACAGATCGCCATTATTACTGGCTTTATCATTTACAACATCAAAAACAAGTTATCTTACCCAAAGGCGATCATTTAAAAATGGCCTTTACTTTTGTGGACGATCTTGCCAAAGCAGCTGTACAGTCTATGACCATCCCAAAGCACAATACAATTTATAATATTTCTACGCATCCTATGGTAGACCTTAAAACGTTGGTACAAACAATGGCAGATGCTTTGCAAAAAGAAGTGGTACTTCTGGATACAAGCGCAGAGTTTTTGGCGGAACAGGGAGTAAAAGAGTATAAAGATATTTTGTATTGGGTAGCAGATAATTATTTCATGTTGAATAGTGATAAGATTATCAACGATTTTGGTATTCAATTTGATTCTTTGACAGAAAGTATGGAAAAAACGGTTGCCTACTATAAGGGTATTAACTGGCCTGTTTGTAAAGCTGGTATATCTTTAGAACGTGAAAATGAATTGATCGAAAAAATGAATGTATTGACATAAAAGACGTGAGATAGGAGACATAAGACTTGAGATAATTAATTCATAAGTTATTAGACCTATTTACTTTTGTCTAACTACTTAAACACTTGATTACAATACCCAAAGACTGCTTTGAATTTCGTCTTTAAAGATGGAAGTCAAGGCAGTTTCCTTCAAATATCCAAGCTAAACTGTGGTTCAGCTAATCCAAGCACATTTCTATAAATATCTTCCATTTTGATATGCACATCTATTGAACTCAGATAAATAGATTTGTCCAATCCTATTGTGGTAGTCATTTTCCAAAAAGCTTTATCCTCTCTAAACAATGTATCTATTATGGGTTGATACTGATCTATTAACACATATTCGCAAAAAGATGGTAGGGAACAATATTTACGAAATTTAGCTCCTCGATCATAGCTCTCTGTAGATTTAGAAAGCACTTCAATGATTAATACAGGATTAATAACAGAGTGTTTGTCTATATCATTCAATTCAATTTCTCCACAAATAATCATTCCATCTGGATAGACATAGGCATTGGCTTTTTCAATAAAAACCTTAACATCACCGATAATAGAGGTACACTTCCTCTTTGTTGACTTCAACAAATTGTGAATTTCTGAATTAATGTTGCTCGCAATAATTCCATGATTAAGCGTGCCTCCAGCCATAGCGACAATTACCCCAGCATGATATTCATTTTTCACATCTGACTGATTATCAAACTCTAAGTACTCTAATACGGAGTAGTTATTTAAACTTTTTTCACCCATTTAGATTTATCTCGTTTTTTACTTATAAGTACTTAGTAGTCAGTCAAGATAAAATTGACGATTGCTTTTGGCGTTTTT
>JAHDHV010000570.1 GCA_020631155.1 Bacteroidota bacterium
GAATGTCTATTTAAACAGTATTTTGCCATTCCCTAAATTCTTGACACACTCAATTAATTAGCGGAGTTTTGAAGGTTTTACAATGGACTTGTTTGTTGCTCCTGACTTTGACAGAACAAAACACTAAACAATTGACAATCAGTAGTAGTGCCAAGCACTATTTAATTGTGCACAATTTTGTGCTAAAGTATTAAAAATGAGCAGTTTAGTCTTTTACTATTGTAACATTAATTTTGTCTAGGTACTTAGCTTTTTAAAAAGCACAAAGTTGCCGCTACAAACATAAATTAATTTAAGTTTATTTTATTTTTGAGTGCATAAAATGGTTCTAAGTACTTTAACTTGGTGTGCGTAAAATGGTTCTAAGTACTTTAACTTGGTGTGCGTAAAATGGTTCTAAGTACTTTACATAGTATCCTAAAATCTGTTGGTATTGGGAGAGTAATAATGTAGAAAAAATATGGACTGTGCAGACTACAAGACACAGGATATAAGATTTTGATAATAAACAACTTATCTTATATCTTGTGTCTTACATTTGTGTCTTACATCTATTTCATTAAAGCACCATATCATTTACTTCTTCGAGATAAGCTTCAATGGGTTCAATGGTTTCTTTGATGCATCCTTTTTCAAAAGGAGAACGCAAATTGGCGTAACCTACCAAATTCAAAAAGGACTGGCTCCCTCCTGCTTTGCACAATTTTACATAATCGTTCAATGCTTGTGAGCGATTTTCTTCTGAGCGTTTCCAGAATTGGAAGGCGCAGATTTGAGCAAGGGTATAATCAATGTAGTAGAAAGGCATCCCGAAAATATGGGATTGCTTTTGCCAAAAACCGCCATTTTCCAAAAATTCATTGCCTTCATAATCAATATATGGCATGTATTTTCGCTCCACTTCTAACCACATTTTTTTGCGTTCTGCTGGCGAAGCTTCTGGATTTTCGTATACTTTATGTTGAAATTCGTCAACGGCTACACCATAAGGTAAAAATAGTATAGAGCCACTTAAATGAGAGAATTTAAATTTTTCGGTATCTTTTTCAAAGAAATAATGCATCCATGGCCAGGTGAAAAACTCCATACTCATAGAGTGGATTTCGCAGGCTTCGTAAGTTGGCCAATAGTATTCAGGAACGGCAAAGTCGCGGCTCATATACACTTGAAAAGCGTGTCCTGCTTCGTGTGTCAGTACGGTGATGTCATCAGCAGTGCCGTTAAAGTTGGAGAAAATAAAAGGTGCTTTGTAGTCGCTCACATAGGTACAATAGCCTCCACTAGCTTTGCCTTTTTTGCTCACCAAATCCATCAAGTCATTTTGCAACATAAAGTTGAAAAACTCGCTTGTTTCTTTGGAGAGTTCATCATACATCAATTTGCCCTTGTTCACTATCCAATTTGGGTCGCCTTGAGGTTTGGCATTGCCTGTTTTGAAATTAAATGGTAAGTCATAAAATTTCAAACTATCTATGCCTGTTCGTTTTGCTTGACGAGCGCGCAATTTAACCGCAATAGGCACGATTTCTTGTTGTATTTGTTCTCGAAAATCAGCCACCATTGAGGCATCATAATCGGTTCGCAACATGCGATTGTAGCCTAATTCAACAAAGTTTTTGTAACCTAGTTTAAGTGCGATTTGATGACGTAATTTGACTAATTTATCGTATAAAGCATCAAATTTATCGGCATTGTCAGCAAAAAATTTCCATTTTGCTGCACTTGCTCGCTTTCTTACTGCACGCTCTTTTGACTTTTCATAAGCTCCTAAATCAGATAAATTACAGATTTTGCCATCAAACTCAATTCTCGCCGAAGCAATCAATTTGGTATACTCACTTACCAATTTATTTTCCTCTTGCATATCTTGAATCACCGCATCAGAAAAAGTTTGTAGGCTGAGACTTGCAATATCAAACAATTGTTGTCCCCACTTTTGTTGTAATTCGCTTTTGAAAGGTGACTTGATAAGTGCTCTGTAAAAGTCGTTTTGCAAACTCGCAAAAACAGGCGTATAGGTATCGAAAAAGTTCTGTTCTTCTTCAAACTCCTTGTTGGTAGTGTCAATACTGTACCTAATAGATGCAATATTCAACATGGTATCAAATTCAGAGCGTAACTGATTGATTTGCTTCATGCAATCACTCTGTTCAGCAACATTATTAGCAGCATTAAAATTGTGTAATAACTGCCCAAACCGACTCTGAATCTCCTCAATATTAGGTCTTTTATAAGTGAAATCACTAAATTTCATAATAATTTTATATTTAATAGTTTCTGCAAAGTTAAAAAAAAGTCTTAGTCTAGTTAAAGGTATTAAGAATATCCATTTACTAAGGACGAATTTCTTACCCATAGGTTACAAAACAGATAAGGTCTAAATAGTTCTTTAATAAGAGGATTCATTGAGATCATTTTTCCTGATTTTTCATTTTCCCAAAAATAAAAAAGGTGATCAGAAAATTCATTCTGATCACCTTTAATAATTCTATAATTATAATAAGGATTAGAGGCTATCTAATACTATTTTACAGTAAATTTGAAATCGGCGGGTACTTTAAATTTTTTTCCTCCGCTTTCTACAATTAAATCCTTAAACATAATGTACTCTCCTTTTTTCTTCACCTTTTTAACACTTTCGATGGTTTCTTCGGTTAATGTTCCGCCCTCCAATACAGGCACCGTGTAATAATCATAGCCTTTTTCTTCTTCCTTCAAAAAAGCAATGGTAATATCTGCACTTTGGATATTGAATTTTGTTCCTTCTACAATATTCTGAAAGCTGATACTGCCAACACTTTCTTCTTTTAAGCTTTTAGCAGCAATATCGCCACCATTTTTATTTTTCCCCCATACGAACTCATACTTAGGGTCTAATTTGCCCTTCTTTTCTCGCTCTTTTCGAGCTTTTTCTTTGATCTTCTGTACAAATTCTTCACTTAAAAAAATGATGTCATTTTCTGAAATCTCTCGGCCTTTGGCAGCATACTCGGCTTTTACTTCTTGAATTTTTTCTTCCTTAGTTTTACGTGTTTTTCCATCTTCATGAAAATTACGTCTATTGTTAGAATTTAAATCTATATATACCTTAGAAAGATCAAATTCAAAGGTATCAAGGTCTTGGGCAAAAATGCTTGTATTACAAAGTAAAACAAGTATTAGGGTAATAATAGTAGTGAATATGGTGCGTAATTTTTGTACACCTACAAATGGCTGATGTTGTTTAGCGTAATAATTCCCCCTAATAGGATTGGAGCTAGTAAATCTTATCATGATGAAAACAGTTTTGATGGATACAATT
>JAHDHV010000571.1 GCA_020631155.1 Bacteroidota bacterium
AAATTTGTGAGACGCGTCTCACAAATTCGCATTTAAATATTTTTAAAATAAAAAAAGCCCTCCCTTTAATGAAAAAGAGAGGGCGAAACTGTTTAAGGCTTGCGTATCAAAGGATACGTCTAATAAAAACAAAGTTATATTTAATCTGAAGTTACAGTTACCTCGCCATTAGATTTTACTTTGGCGTTAGTACTACCCATAAAATCATTGTTAAGCGCATGTTCTATCTCCTTAATTGGATTTTTAATGTCTACCGAGTTAAAATCAATCAATTCTAACTCAATATTTCTGTATTTTGCATTGGTTTGAAATTCTTCAATAATTTCTACCACATCATGGTCAATATGAAGGGATTTAGAGGCATCAATAATCACCTTTGCACCATCAGGAATTTGGGTTAATGCTCGCTGAATACTTGCCTTATTGATAAAGGTGACATCTTCTGCCAACTCCAAGCGAATGGCACCGTCTTGAACGTGTTTATCCAATTCAAAGAGGAAAGGCTTTTTGTAATTGTTATAGAGAATGTAGAAAATAGCCACAGCTAGACCGATGCCAATACCCATCAATAAATCGGTGAAAACAATTCCCAAAATGGTTACCATAAAAGGAACAAAATGCTGTTGACCCAATTTGTACATTTTTTTGAATAATTCTGGTTTGGCTAATTTATAACCGACCAAAAATAAAATTGCTGCAAGACTCGCCAAAGGAATTAAATTCAAAATGGCTGGAATTGCCATTGCACAGCCCAATAGGATAAACCCATGAAGAATCGCTGACACTTTGGTACGTCCACCTGATTGAATATTGGTAGAGCTTCTTACAATAACCTGCGTAATTGGTAAACCGCCTATCAAACCAGATAAAATATTACCAACGCCTTGCGCTTTTAATTCTTGATTGGCGGGGGTAACTCGTTTGAATGGATCGAGTTTATCCGTTGCTTCTAAACACAATAAAGTTTCTAAACTTGCGACAACTGCTATCGTGATGCCCGTTATCCAGACCGCCGAATTGCCAATTTGACTGAAATCGGGGAAGGTAAATTGAGCAAAAAATCCGCCAAGGGTTTCAGGTACAGGAATTGCTACCATTTGATCGGCACTCAAGGCCAAACTAGGGATACCCTGAAAAATCAAGTTCAATAAAATACCCGCACTCACCACAATTAAAGGACCTTGTACAATTTGAAACAGCTTGATTTTCTTCATAAAACCTTGCTCCCACAAAATGAGAATCCCCAAAGAAACCACCGTAATTAACACTGCCCCCGGGCTAATGGCTTCAAACATATAGTAGAGTTGAGAAAGCGTGTTATGACCATCTGCTGAAGTGAAGGCTAAACTTCCTTCGTAGTCTTTGTCGTAGCCAAAGGCATGAGGAATCTGTTTCAAAATAATGATGATGCCAATACCTGACAACATCCCTTTGATAACAGAGGACGGAAAGTAATAGCCAATGATGCCTGCTCTAGCGAAACCTAAGAGCAATTGGAATATACCACCCAATACAACTGCCAATAAAAAGATGTCAAATGCACCTAATTCTTGGATGGCGACAAGCACAATCACTGCTAAACCTGCTGCTGGACCACTCACACCTAGTTGAGAGCCACTTAAAGCTCCTACGACTATCCCACCAACAATACCTGCTATGATGCCCGAAAATAAGGGCGCGCCTGATGCTAGAGCAATTCCCAAACACAGGGGAACGGCTACTAAAAACACCACAATAGAGGCAGGGAAATCGTACTTTAAATTACTTAAAATTCCTTTGTTTTCGTTTAGACTCATCCTTTATCTATTTTAAATTAAACTGAAAGTTCTTATTTATGATAAGTTAAGTGCCAAGCACTAATTAATTATGCACAATTTTGTTCTAAAGTATTAGAAATCAATATTTTAATCAAACAAAGAGTAGCATTTAATTATTGTGTAGTACTTATATTAACGCTTTTGTTGCAATACTATAGTAAAAATAGTCGCTAAAAAAGTTAGCCTACGCATTAAAAAAGCAATATGACAATACAAAGATAAAAAACTTTTTTCAATAATAGTAATACTATCATAAATAGTGCCAACGCTTTTTTGTTCATTATTTTCCCTACTTTTTTTGTTTTTATTATATTTGCCAATAGAAAAAGTTGTTATTTTATGGCAGTAGGTATAAAAATATCATTGAATGAAAAGCTGTTTCTGCGAGACCCACAAGAAACTGCTTTAGGTAAAAAAATTATCAAACATAGCATTATTTTGATAGATAAAATTGGCTTTGAGGCTTTTAATTTTAAGAAGTTAGCTCGTTTGATAAACTCAACAGAAGCTTCTGTTTATAGATATTTTGAAAATAAACATATGATACTTCTGTATTTACTATCTTGGTATTGGGAGTGGGTAAGTTTTTCAATTGATTTGAATACGATGAATATTGAAGACCCTAAAAAGCGGTTGAACATAATTATTCGAACACTGGTATCTGCTTCTAAGGAGAATCCTTCCATTGATTATGTAAATGAAAGTATATTGCATCGCATTGTTATTGCGGAAGGCAGCAAGGCATATCACACCAAAGAAGTAGACGAAGAAAATACAGTGGGTCTTTTCACCAATTACAAAAAATTATGTGAAAAGGTGGCGTGTGTAATTAGCGAAATCAAAGCTGATTTTCCCTATCCGCATACGCTGGCAAGCAATCTTTTTGAAATGGCAAATAATCACATTTATTTTGCCCAACACCTACCGCGCCTTACCGATGTACATGTGACAGAAGGAAATTTTAAAGAGGTCGAAAAAATGTTGCAGTATTTTGCCTTTACCCTTTTGGAGAAATCGTAGAGGCGCAAAATTTTGCGCCTCTACCAGAAATTTTGGAAAATAGGGATATTTTGGAATTCAAATAATTGAAAATGGAAGGTTGAAAATTGAAAATAATAGATTTTTTTCCTGTTTTTTTACAAAAAAAATAATTATTTCTTTAATTTGCGATCTATATCCTTTGGGGGGAGGATAATTTACCTAATACGTAAAATATACTTACCCCTATTATGGAAAAATACAAAAACAAATACCGCATCGCCTCCACGCGTTTGCAAACATGGGATTATGGCAGCAATGCAGCCTATTTTGTGACTATCTGCACAAAAAACCGCCAACATTTTTTTGGCAAAATTAGGAATGGAAAAATGCAATTGTCCGATATTGGGCGAATGGCGCATAAATATTGGAATGAAATACCAGAACATTTTCCATTTGTAAAATTAGATGCATTTGTAGTGATGCCCAATCATGTGCATGGG
>JAHDHV010000572.1 GCA_020631155.1 Bacteroidota bacterium
TGGCTTTTTGGCTTTTTGGCTTTTTGGCTTTTTGGCTTTTTGGCCGCTTAGATGTTCGTTTTTTTTAAAAAAAAGTAATATATTTTCGTAATTCGTAATTCGTAATTCGTAATTAACTATCCTCCCATAAAACGGCTAAGTGCTCCAAGAATACGCATCAGCCACCCTATCTTTTTAAAGTAATTGAGATAGGTGTTGAGGTTAAATAATGCCGAGTCATTCATGGCTTTATAAATCAGGAAAATACCTAATGGGAATAGTATAAAAGTTGCTCCCCACATGCCTAAGAAGGGAGAAACGGCTGCTTCTTCAGCAATTTTTTTGCCTGTTGTGGATAAAATATGGAAGATGGTGAAGAAGATGATGGCAATAACCATCGGCATCCCCAGACCGCCTTTTCGGATCAATGCGCCAAGCGGTGCGCCAATTAAAAATAGGACAAAACAGGCTAGGGAAAGGGTAATTTTTTCGTGAAAAGCCACCATACATTTGATGATTCTTTTTTGCTCTTTCTCTACTTGTCCCTTCACGCTACTCGCCGAAGATTTCACGCTTCGCGCCATATTAGAAGCTCGTTGTAATAGGGCAACTTTTTGTTTATTGTCTAGTGCTAAACAACTGATTAGGGAAGTATCAGGGAAACTTAAAGTAAGTATTGGAATCTTGGAGCTATCGGGTAGTGCAAAGCTTGTATCTCGAATGAAACTAAAGTAAGGGCGGAAGTTTTGCTGCATCCTTTTCAGACGCATCCCACGATTATTTTGCAAAGAATCTGCTGTACCAAGTAATTGCTTGACATTCAACATGCGGTGGTTTTTGCGAAATAAATTTTCATTTGTTTTCTCAAAACCGAAAGCAGATAAGTCAAAAATCATTTCATACTCCTTAAATTGGCGGCGTACAAACTCAAACTTTCTTTGCTGTCGCGGATTGGGTTTTGTTTCTTCATATCCATAACCATTAAATAACTTAAAAATTAAAAAGTTTTCATCTGGCGATGTATACATTTCTCCTTTTTCCGCTAAAAGTACATTTTTATTTCCTCGATATTGGGTATGATCGTGAATTTTAACATCGTAAACAATGCGGCTATTCGGGTCTTTACTACCTACTCGAATCACATAACCGTCAATGCCATCGTAAAAGATACCGGGCTTGATGTTGAGGGCTGGCCGCTGTCGGGTGACGGAGTGTAGGAGTGCGTAAAATTTCAGGTTAGCAACGGGCAGTACATAATTGGAAAAGCCAAAAGCGATAACACTCAAAAAGGCAGCAATGACCATCAAAGGAGCAATGAAACGCAATAGAGACACGCCCGCCGATTTGAGGGCAACCAGCTCATAATGCTCCCCCAAATTACCGAGCGTCATGATGGATGAGAGCAAGACCGCGATGGGCAAAGCTAAGGGTACCACACTCGCAGATAGGTAAAAAATCAGTTCAGCAATAATAGATAGTTCGAGCCCCTTCCCTACCAAATCATCAATGTACTTCCACAAAAATTGCATGATAAGCACAAATAATGCGATGAAAAAGGTAACAAAAAACGGCCCTAAGAAGGCTTTAACGACTAATTTATCTATTTTTTTCAAAAGGCTTTGTAAAAATGGTGGTCAATGATGGATAATTCTGAATGATGAACGTGTTTTGGGTTTATTTAGTTGTTTGGTGGTAAAGTTCGTGATCCGTGATTTGTAGATTCGTGATTAGTAATTTACAAAACTAAACCTATGATTATCAGCATCTAAGCTCTAACTTCCAATAACTAAAAAGCCAAAAGTCTAAAGAGCTAAAAAGCTCTAAACATTAAACCTAAAATGCATCACATCGCCGTCTTTCACCAAATATTCTTTCCCTTCTACATTCAATTTACCCGCTTCTTTTACCGATTGCTCCGAACCATATTCCACATAATCATCATAGCCAATCACTTCGGCACGGATAAACCCCTTCTCAAAATCGGTGTGGATAACCCCTGCTGCTTGCGGTGCTTTCATGCCATTGGTAATCGTCCAAGCGCGTACCTCTTTGGGTCCAGCCGTAAAATAGGTGATCAAATTGAGGAGGCGATAACAGGCGGTAATCAGCTTATTGATACCCGGTGAGGATAGCCCTACATCTTCTAAAAATTCCAAACGCTCTTCGTAGGTATCTAATTGTGCGATGTCGGCTTCGAGGGCAGCGCAAATAATCAAGACCTCCGCATTTTCCGCTTTGACCGCTTCCTTTAAAGCTTCGGTATGAGCATTGCCATGTAAACCGTCCTCATCTACATTGCAAACGTATAGTATTGGCTTGACTGTCAGGAGGTTAAGGTCTTTGACAAATCGCTTATCGGCTTCTTCTACCTCAATGGTTCGCGCCGAATTACCTGCTTCCAAATGCTTTTTGTAGACCGTCAAAACCTCTACCGCACGTTTCATTTCCTTATCATTGGTCTTTGCCATTTTAACGCACTTCATCAACTTTTTCTCTATTGATTCCAAGTCTTTGAGTTGCAATTCAATGTCAATGATTTCCTTGTCGCGAACAGGGTCTACAGAACCGTTGACATGCACGATATTGCCGTCTTCAAAGCAGCGAATCACATGCACAATTGCATCGGTATCGCGGATATTTCCCAAAAATTGATTGCCTAATCCTTCGCCTTTGCTTGCTCCTTCTACCAAACCTGCAATGTCCACAATTTCGACCGTAGTAGGAATTACTTTCTGCGGATTGACGAGGGATTCTAACTTAGTCAATCGCTCGTCAGGTACGTTTACCACGCCCACATTCGGTTCGATGGTTGCAAAAGGGTAGTTCGCCGATAGTGCCTCGGCATTGGATAAACAGTTGAATAAGGTAGATTTACCAACATTGGGCAAACCTACAATGCCACATTTCAAAGCCATATGTTATTGTATCTTTTTGTTTTTTGATTTTGCGGCTGCAAAGTTAAGGGTATTTGGCAAAAAGGTGAAAGATTTGGGGTTTAGAAATAGGAAAGTTTTTGAGAAGGTTCGTTTTTTGATCTAATTAATCGTTTATCATTAATCACTGTTCTCCTCTTCAGTTGTAAATACCATTCGTAAATTTATCCTACTGCAAATTCAGTATCAGGGCGCATAAAAGGAGCGTGAAATCCAATGACCATATCTTTTTTAGGCACTCCTTTATCCAATATTCGCTGTCCAATTTCCCAATCTGTGCCATCGTGTTGTAACCATATTTTGCCATCATCACTCACATCTATATGTAGATAGCAACCATAATACCGCGCATCATCTTCCCACCCATTAAAAAAAATCAGATAAT
>JAHDHV010000066.1 GCA_020631155.1 Bacteroidota bacterium
TCCAAAAAACTTTCCAAATCCTGTTGTTCTTCTTCGCTTAAATTCAATTTTTGCACTTTGGGGCTTTGGTGAATATGCCCTTTTCCGCCGCTGTTGTAATGTTCAATAACGGCTTTTAGGTTGGGGAGGCTGCCATCGTGCATATAGGGTGCGGTGAGGGCGATATTTCGCAGGGAAGGTACTTTAAAAAGGGCTTCATCAGCAGGATTTGCGGTAACACGCCGTTTGCCTTCATCTTCATAATTCAGGTATAAACCGTTGTTGGCAAAGTCGTTATTGGTAAAATTAAAGCCACTATGACAATGGCTACAATTGGTACGTTCACTAAAAAATAAATCCATGCCTCGTTGTTGAGGGAGGCTTAAAGCGGTGCTGTCTCCTTGATAAAAAAATTGGTCGAAAGGGGAGTTGCCGCTGATTAGGGTGCGTTGATAGGCGGCAAGGGCACGAGTGACGGAAAAGGCATCTACAGAGCGTCCGTAGGCTTTGGCAATGAGGCTGGGGTAGTCGGGATGTTGTTGTAAACGTTGCAATACGCCCGTCATGGTAAACGCCATTTCGCTTTCATCCTGAATCGGGTTGATGACTTGCATTTCCAAATTAGGGACACCGCCATCTTTGAAAAAAAACGGATGATAGGCGACATTAAACAAGCTCGGTGAATTGCGAAAGCCCAAACGTCCATTCACGCCTTTACTGAGGGCAACTGTATCGCTAAAAGCAGCAGTTGGAATATGACAAGATGCACAAGAAACGCTGCTATCTACGGATAAAATAGGGTCAAAAAAAAGCTGTTCTCCTAAGTTAACACGCGCTTTTGTTAACACATTATTGGCAGGCATAGCAGGCATCGGGAAACCCACAGGTAAATTTAATTCAAAGGGCGTTTCGTCAATAGTAGGCACCTCCTCCTTAGTTTGGCAGGCGATGAGTAGGTAGATGAAAGCTATAAGGTATAAGAGTTGAGATAATTTTTTCATTATTAAGTACTTAGATATAAGATTTGAGACATGAGACATGAGATAATCAACACACTATTAATGATTTATAACAAATCTGATAGATGTTTAATTTTGTCTAGTTAAGTGCCAAGTACGATTTAATTGTGCACAATTTTGTTCTAAAGTATTGAATTTCATTACTTTAATTTTAAAAAAGTGTCGTTTAACTTTGTCTAGTTACTTAAGTTTTTACAGTTTTTAAAACGAAAATATCCATTCTACTAGATTATCTCTCACCTAATTAATCAACTCACATTTCCCTGCTTCAACATCCTTTTGCACTTTTTTATACTTTACATCTTTTTTAATTGTTCCATCTGGGTATTTTACTGTGACCTTATCATTGCGTCCAATTTTAGAGGTGTTTTTGATGGGTACTGCTGTTGAACGAATAAACGCAGTTTTACTACTTGGTAGTTGTTTTTCCTGCTCTTTTCTAGTTTTAGGAATTAGAAATTGACGATGTTTAGCCATTTCGTCAGGATCAAGAAAAAAACCATACTCTATGTTTGCTGTTTTTTTAGTATGCTTTTTAGCAAAAATAGCTTGTTCTTCGGCTGTCTCTTCTGTTGATACCATATCTGCTTTTGTCCACTTATGCACAAAAGTAAATCTCCATAAATCAACTAAATTTTCATTGATTAATTGCTTTTTATAGGTGGCTAAAGTTTCTTTTATTTTTTTATATTCTTTATCTTCAACAAACCCCAAAGCTTTAAGAAAATCATATACATAACAACAACCCCATAGGATAGCTACAGATAAAAAACTGTAATCTATCATGAAACCTTGTTTCTCAACTACATATTTTTTAAAGGAGGCAGGGGTGAATTGAAAGAATGTTTTTGAACTGTTAAGACGATTGTTTTCAAGCCAGTACTCAGATAATTCATTCCAAATTATTCGACTTGTGGCAAAGTTCATATTCCTTTTTTTTGCGTATACGGCAAAGGAGCAACTTAATACGGTCATAATTTTAGGTATATTAGCCTTATTGAAGGCTTCTAACTGAGCCGGTATCATTGCCAACTCACTTTTTAGCCCTAGTTCTTGTCGTTTTATAAATCCTTCATATTTTTTAGGTATTGTAAAATGAAATTCTTTTATTTTGCTAAGGTATTTATCCCATTGAAATTGTCCCTCTTTAATATAATTGTTATAGACGTTTTCTGTTGAGGTAAAACCTTGTAATATTGACAACCAATCCTTTTTTTCAATAGTTAATTTTTCTGATGCATTAACCTCCTCATAAATGTCATCAATCAATTGTTCTCCTAAATCGGTATATCCATAAAAAAAGATTTTTAGTAAGCTTGAGTATAAATAATCGTAATCCTGAAGATGATTTTCCTGATAAGCAGTCACACATAAAGCTAATTCTTCTTTATTATTAGTGTAACAGTGATAGTTGACTAGAAAATTGTTGTAATATGGGAATATCTCACCATTATAAATGTGTGTATTTTTTGTCTTTAAAAGTTCAATTACCTCTAATATTTCCTCAAAGTTTTTAGCTGTTTCATTATGGCCTTGAAACTCTAATAGTACCTCTACTATATCATAGTCCATCAATATTTTATGATGAATTCTTTGGCTAAATATTTCTTTTACTGCCTCAAAGTTATCTACTATTTTTTCATTTGTGCATATATTCCAAAATTCTTCAAATGTCATGCTTTTTAGTATTTTTAGGTGAAGTAGTACAAATATACGAAGATTTTTTTTTACCCTATACAATTAGTAGATGATTACACTCGTTTGGGCATATGGCTATTTATACTTAACATTATTTACCATTATCAAGTGCTTTTCATGTCTTGTATTTTTTAAAAAAATAAGAAAATATGAAATTTATCCTCAGTATTTTAGCAGTTATGATGTCTGTATTTGTGCAGGCGCAAACTTTTGATGTATTGATTCAGGAAGCGGATTCTTTATTTCATAAAGAAAATTTTAAAGCATCTGCCAAAAAATTTGAGAAAGCTTTTCAAATAAAAGAAGGAGAGGCGAAAAAATACTATAAAGCTGCTTGTGCTTGGGCAGCTATTGGTGATACCATAGAAACGTTTAAACATTTAAATAAGGCAGCCAAAAAGGGTTGGCGGCATGTGAAATGGCTGGAAAACAATCGCTTTTTTAAATCGCTACATAGCACACAAAATTGGCCAAAGATTGTGCAAGTGGTTGAGGCAAATAAGGCGGTGTTCGAAAGTAAGTTTGATCAAGCCCTTAAAGCCCGACTAGAAACGGTTTTGATGAAGGATCAAGCGATGCGTTTTATGTCGATGGATGCGGAGAAAAGATATGGCAAAGAATCGGAGGAAGTCAAGTATTTATGGACAATTATTAATGTTCAAGATAGTTTGAATTTATTAGAGGTGGAAAAAATTCTAATGGAACGAGGTTGGGCAGGCAAAAGCTTAGTAGGTGATGATGCAAATATGGGTTTGTGGCTGGTGATTCAACATGCTCCTTTAAAAGTACAGGAAAAATATCTGCCTTTATTAAGAGCATCAGTTGAAAAAGGAGAATCGAATAAGAGTAACCTAGCTCTTTTGGAAGATAGAATATTGGAAGGAAACGGACAGCCACAAATTTATGGTTCTCAAATTGTAACAGATTCCAAAACGGGCAAAACGAAAGTGCATGAAATCAAAGACCCTGAATTTGTCAATAAACGAAGAAGGTCTGTAGGGCTTGGTCCGATAGAAAATTATTTGAAAAATATGGGTGTTGAAATGGAGTGGACTATTCAACAAAAAGAATAAATAGTTTTTTAGAAAAATAAAAAGCCCTGCTTTTATTCCTAAAAACAGAGCTTTTTCAGCGTCTTAAATCTTATATCTCATATTTTACATCTAAAAGTAAGCCTACTTCTTTGTAATCGTAATTGGTACACATCTTTTAGGTGGACAAAACACAGGGCAAGGGGTAACAATCAATTCTAATTCTGCTACTTCAAAACAATCGTCTGGATTTTCGACTCGTACATAAATCGTTTCGCCTAAACTACTATAGGTATTCGGCAGTGCATTGTTACCATTGGTCGCATCAGCAAGAGAACTATAATAAGTCACTCTATTAGTACTATCCGCATCTACCAATGCATCCGCTTGTGTGAGGTCAAAGCTGACGGTTGCGGTTGTATCATTGGTACATTCACTAAGCTGTGCGCTGTTGACTATTGGCAGTGGGACTACGGTAAAGGTAATTTGTGCGATGCTGGAGCAACCTGCGCTGGTATTGACTCGGTAGTAAACAATAGCACTTCCATTTACGAAAGAGGTGCCATCTAAAGGCTGGTTTTCATTAAAAGCATCTTGCAAACTGCCGTAATAAATACCTTCGTCAGTAGGGGAAACATCGAATAAAGCCACGCCATCGCCTCTGTCACATTTCCTAATTTCCATATCTTCTAACTCTGGTTGCTCGCCTGCGCTAAGGGTAAGCATAGCAGTGGCAAAACAGTCATTTTCAGTGGCTACTCGAGCGTAAATAATGGCTCTATCTGCTGCATTATATGGACTAGAAAGCGGATTTATTCCTGCATCCGCATCTGCTTGAGTTTCGTGATAGGTCACCGTATTTTCGTTATTGACATCTACTTGTTGATCGGCAAATGAGAGGGTGAAATCTGCCGTTCCATCGCCATTATCACAGGCTTCGAGCAGTGCATTGGCAGCAATTGGGAGTCTTTCGACCTCTAAATTTACTTCTGCAATAGCCGAACAGTCATTTCTATCTTCTGAACGTACATAAATCGTACCTCCTGTAGATGGATATGGATTTTCTAGTATATTGATATTATTTTCCGCATCAGCTAGGGATGCAAAATAGGTCAAACTATTGGTGCCTTCTGTTGTGGGTAGGGAGAATGTGGCAACTCCTTCGCCTTCGTCACATAGAACTAGGCTACTGCCATTAATGACTGGTAGTGGATTGACTGTTAAATTAACTTCTGCGACTGTAAAACAGCCAAATTCATTTTCTACTCTGGCGTAAATGGTGGTGGAGGCGGTTTCATATAAATTACTCGCCAAAGCATTGTTTCCTGTGGTGGCATCTAAAGGGCTTTCGTGATAGGTGATAACAACATTGCTATCTGTTGTAACTAATCTATCTGCGTCTAATAAATCAAATTCAATCATTCCATCGCCATCATCGCAAGCGGAGAGCTCGGCATTGGCGGCTGTTGGCATTGGTTGAACAATGAGGTTGACAATGGCGATATTGTAACAGCCATTGGTTGCGTTTACTCTTAGGTAAATGGTGTCATTGGCACTGTTGTAACTGGAGGCAATAATTGTATTGGTTTCATTTTCTGCATCCGTCATTGTTGGGAAATAACTGCCTGAACTGCTGGATAAGTCAAATTCGGCGGTTCCATTACCATCATCACATTCTCTCAATTCGGCATTTTCCACAATAGGAGCAGTGCTAACTCTTAGTGAAACAGGGATGACATCAAAACAGCCATAAATATTTTCTACTCTTGCATAAATAGTTGCATTGGCAGAATTGTAAGGCGAAATGAGTGGATTAGCTGCTGTTTCTGCATCTATTTGCGAAGCATGATAAGTAATGGTATTTCCACCACTTACATCAATATCATCATCTGCTGCACTTAATACAAAGTCACCTGTTCCATCACCTTTATCACAAACCTCTAGGGTAGTAGTTGCTACTTCTGGCACTGGATTAAGGGTTAGGGTGATTTCAGAAGTGGTATAACAACCGAATAAATTGGCGACTCTTGCATAAATGGTGGTGCTACTTGATGCAAAAGGAATGGCAAGAGGGTCAGTTCCATTGTCGGCATCGCTTTGTGTGAGGTGATAGGTGACTTCATCCAAACCTGTTGTGTCAACAGTGGCATCCAAAATACTTAGGTCAAAATCTTCTGTTCCATCATTATCAATATCACATAATTCCATTGCAGCGGGTGCCGCCATTGGTGTAGGATTAACCGTTAAAACGACCTCTGCCATTACAAAACAACCGTCTGTATTTTCTACTCTGGCGTAAATGGTCGCGCCCGTAGTTGGGTAAGGCTCGCTAAGTGGATTAATACCTGCCCCTGCATCGCCTGTTGTGGCGTGATAGGTGACGGTATACATTCCTGTGGTATCTACTTGGCTGTCAAAGGTAGTTAAGTAAAAATCTTCGGTTAAATCACCGCCTTCATCGCAACGGGTTTCTGCTGCATTGGCTGCCGTTGGAATTGGTAGAATAGTTAGGGTGAGTTCTGCTATTTGGTAACATCCGTCTGCATTGCCTACGCGAATATAGAGGGTGGCTCCTGCGCTATTGTAAGGTGAAACTAATGGATTAATGTCTGTTTCCGCATCTCCCAAACTGCTGTGATAAGATACGATATTCGCTGTTCCATTATTGGCAATGCTGTCTACCTGTGTTAACATAAAATCTGCTGTTCCATCGCCTAAATCACACTGCTCAATACTGGCATTATTGGCTAATGGTTTGTTGAGAATGGTGATGCTTATATCTCCCAAATCAAAACAGCCATTTACATTTTCTACCCTAAGATACAACAAGTCACCATCATTGGCAGTATAGGGCGAGGCGAGTGCATTGGTATTGTTAAAAGCATCTAATTGGGTGGTAAAATAGCTGACCGTAATGGCTGTATCATTACTAGCATAAGCATCCATATCTGTCAAGTCAAAAGTTGCTGTACCATCTCCATCATCACAAACTTCAAAGGTGGCGGATAGGGCATTTGGCAAAGGCAAGATCGTCAAAGTAACTGTGGCAATAACATAACAATCATTGGTATTGTTAACGCGTGAGTAGATGGTGTCATTAGCGGTTGTATAGGAAGAGGGGAGTGGATTGCTTTCATTTTCCGCATCATTTAATGTTGGATAATAGGTAATGCCTAGTGCTGATAAATCAAATTCTGCTGTTCCATCGCCTCGATCACATTCGCTAATTTCGGTATTACTCAAAATAGGAGAAGCTTTAACCACTAAAGTAATTTCTGCGGTAGTATAACAATTATATTGGTCTGTCACTCTTGTATAAATAGTTGTTGAATTTGTATTATATGGTGAAATGAGGGCATTAGCTCCGCTATCGGCATCTGCTTGTGAGTTGTGGAAAGTGGTGGTATGCAATCCTGTTGTATCAATATTGGGTATTTGCATAGCTAAATCAAAATCTGCCGTATTATCCCCATTATCACAAGCCTCAATGGTTAGAGGTATAGAACTTGGTGGTGTGACAATATTAAGCATTAATGTAGCTATATCAAAACAGCCTTTGCTATCTTCCAACCTTGCATAAATACTTTCTCCGCTACTCGCATAAGGCGAAGCCAAAGGATTTAAACCAGACTGAGCATCCAAAACGCTTGAATGATAGGTGATGGTATTTCCACCAATGGTATCTACCAGTGCATCGGCATCAGTAAGGGTAAAATCTAGGTTTCCATCTCCATCATCACAACCATAAAGATCAGCATCTACAACGACTGGTAGGGGTAAAATATTTAAGACAACGGAATCGGTTCTATAACAGCTATTGCTGTCGGTTACTCTGGCATAAACGGTGGTTGCAGTGGAAGTATAAGGCGATACAAGTACATTAATATTTGCCTCTGCATCACTTTGATTGGCATGATAGGTAACCATATTTCCACCATCGACATCAACCATATTATCGGCATCCGTTAAGACGAAATCTGCTGTATTATCGCCATTATCACAAGCCTCTAGGTTAGCTGGAGCAATACTTGGCAATGGATTTAAAATCAATTCTAACTGTGCTAGGTTAAAACAGCCTTTATCATCTTCCACCCTTACCCAAAGGCTTTCACCACCTGAACTATTATAGGGCGAAGCAACCGCATTGATTCCTTGTAAAGCATTTAGCTGGGAATTATAGTAGGTAATTGTTGCTGTACCTGTGGTATCAATATCGCTATTGGCATCAGATAGAGTAAAATCAACGGCACCAGTATCGTCATCGCAAGCAGGGAGTTGGGCATCTAAAGCTGTAGGTAGTGGTAAGACGATGAGGGTAACCTGTCGGATGGTAAAACAGCTATTGGTAGAATTGACGCGAATGTAAATAATTTCACCGCTACTGATGTAAGATACGGGTAGGGCATTGGTTTCATTTTGAGCATCCTCTAAGCTTGGATAATATTTATTGATACCACTAAGGTTAAACTCTGCTGTTCCATCCCCACTATCACATTCCTCCACATTGGCATCTTCCAAAATAGGAGAGGGTAAAAGGGTAAGGGTAACTTCTCTGGTTCGGTAGCAGCCATAAGCCGTTTCTATTCTGGCGTAAATCACCGTAGCACTGACCGCATTATAAGGACTAGCAAGTGCATTTGTGCCATTATCGGCATCAGCTTGTGTTTCATGATAGGTAACGATATGACCTGTATGTACATCTACACTGTCATTGATGGTTGTTAGGGCAAAATCGCCTGTATTATCGGGATTTGCACATATGATAAACTCATGATCTTGAACAACAGGCAATGGGTAAATGTCAATTTGAGTGGTCAACATCGGTAGACAATCGGGATCGGAAATATTGGAATTGCCATCTCCCAAAATGTAATAAATGGTATAGGTAATGACGGACGTATCAGTATTGGCAGGGAAAATAACCCCTGATTCGGTGGTTTGCGGATCGGTTGAGGTGATGTTGGTATTGATGGCTGTTGCACCACCATTTCCAATGGCATATAAATCGTTTGCAGTTAAGGTGCTATCGGTGCTGTAGTAGAGGGCGAAATTTTCGCTTTGTGTGCCATGCGTCATGATGATGTCTACAGGGCCAGCTTGTGTTTCGCCTGTACAAATGCCTGCATCTGTGGAGAGGGTCAATAAATCGGGGCAGCAATTGTCTTTAACTTCCACTTGTATGGTGTATAAATTGTCGTAACAACCACTGTCTGTTGTTGCTTGGGGCATTCCTGCGATGGTATAGGTAAAATTGTAAATGCCTGCGCTGGTGGCTGTGAATACGCTACCTGCTAATCCGCCTGTTGCGTCATCATCATTCCAAGTGCCATCGGTCGGGCCAGAAGTGATGAGGCTATTCAGGTCAATAATGTGGAAATTTTCGGCATTTTTACTTAAACAAGCTTTTCCAAGAGAATCTAAGATTGCCTCTGGTGTGAGCTCATAAACTGTAAAGGTGAGACTAGCCGTATCTTGACAAGTATTTTCATCTTGAAAAATAACATAAAAAACATCTCCATCAGCTACCGTTGCAGTGCTTGGATCGGCTACGACTGTTGTTGCATCCGCATTTGAATACCAAGTAAATGTACCTGTTTCGCTCGTTACACCGCTTTCATAAGCCGTTAAATCAAAGCTATCTGATACATCAACACAAATCGTATCTTCTTGATCATTTAAAATGGGCAAAGGATAGACTGTAAAAGTAACACTAGCCGTATCTTTACAACCATTTCCATCCATAAAAACGGCATAATAAGCATCGCCATCTACCACATCAACACTGTTTGGTGTGCTAACTGCCGTATTGGTTAGTGAATCTTCATACCAAGTAAAATCACCCGTCAAGGTATTGACATTCATTGCTGTTTCATAGCTGGTTAAATCAATGCCATTGGCAAAATTGATACAGAAATCATCTGTTGTTGGGTCAATGTCGGGCTTCGGTACGATGGTCGTTTCTACCTGATTAGAACTTGTTTTACAAACATCATTTGCATTGGCATATTCTACCCAAAAAGTGCCAGCAACATACACATCCAAAAAGTTTTCTGCTCCGCCTTTGATCGGTACATTATTCGTGCCGCCAATGACCTGATACCAAGTATAGTCATCGTAACCAGTTGGAGCGGTGATGGTGTAAAAATAACCATCGCAAACAAGGCCGCCTGTAATGGTATTTTCCGTTACAGGATCAGATACATTAACTTGATAGGTTGCTTGTGTGGTACAAGCATCAGCCCCTTCACCGAGTGTTAAGGTGATGGTGTAGGTAGTGCTTTGGGTTGGTTCACAAATTTCTGGTTCGGGTGATGTTGGATCGTCTAAGAAATCAGTAGGCGACCAAGCAATGTCTACATTTCCAATCCAAGAAGGAGCCATATTTAAATTCAGGCGTGTACATTCATTGCTACACATATCTAGTGGCGTATAAGGGCCAATAGTAAAATCTTCAATGGTGTAAATAAGGGTGGAAAAGGTATTGGTACAACTGCCTGTGGTTGTTTCTAAACTTAGGGTGACAGGATCGCCAACGCCATAGCCATCATTTAGCGAAAAGGTAAGCGTACCATCTGTTGTAATGCTTAAATTCGCTCCTGCGGCTGGGCTGATGGTAAACATATCTTCGGTGACATCACTACAGACACTAAAAGTCAAATCCTCACTGGGGCATAATACCTGCTTTTCGCCTAAATCGGCAAAAAATTGAGGTTCAAATTCGCTGATGATGTAAGATTGTAAATCACATTGACAGGTGGTTTCTTGGGTGAGGCGTATGAATACAGGGCAAGCGAGATTTTCGGCAACTGTTAGTTGTCCGTTGATGCTTGTTGTTGCGCCTGTGTTTAGGCTAATATTGTGTGTAGCTGAAGTCAGTATCGGATCGTAATCGTCTATGATATTATTGGCATCCAGATCGCGGATTACTTCGATGCTAATGTCACCTGTATAAGCTATTCCCGGATTACTTAACATAGAAACATAGTTGTAGGTAACGCTATCAGCTTCACTATCACAAGCCGTAGTAACGGTTAAGTCATCTACATTTAGAGGGGGTAATAATTCAATGGGCACAATTGGATTAACGCTATTCAGTACATTTACCCCACAATCTAGTCCGAGTTCCTCACAAGCTTGATCGGCAATATAGGAGCTAATTTCTACCCCTACTTCTGATGTGCCACAAGGCAATTCATCGGTCATACTCACTTCTAATCCAACACTAAAGAATCCGCCCGGGCCGATGCCATCAGGCGTATCAATGCAAATTTTTATGGCACCGCCTAAATCTTCTTCAGTGGGATTACCTTCAAAACCTGCTGGTGCTAGATAGTTGATAGAGTTAGGTGTGTAAACCAATCCCCCAGTAGGTACGGTCAAACACATTCTGGAGGAGTTGGTTTCACCTGCTGGCGCGATATTTAGGGCAGTAAATACGATGTCGGTTGTACTGCCACAGTTGATGCTGCCTGCATCTGCTTCGGTTAATAATTGGGCAAAATCGGCGGGGTTGGCATTTTTTATAATAATGGTATTGCTTTCTACAATATCACTAGAAACGGTTTGCTCGCAAGGATCGGAAGCCTTTGCTAAAAAGCGAATCGGTGTACCTGATACAAAATCTTCGCAAAGTGTAGCTACTTTGAAGTGAATGATGAATTTATTTTCATCTTCTGTAGCATTTTCCGTACTAATCCCCTCTAAACCATTGGCATGTATGGCTGGCGAAAAATCAGCATCATCTGCATAATAAAAGGCAGTACCATTCGCATTATTAGCCGTAGGATTAGCAATAGGATCGGCAATGGGTACAATGTTACCAAAGGTAGTTAGACCACCGGGGAATTGAAAAGCCCAGCTACCGGGGACAAACTCTAATCCAGGTGGAAACCACCAATTGACATCTAAATTAATCAATTGTGCAGGGCGAACATTTTTTACCCTTACAGCAAAATCCATCGTATCACATAAACTTTGTTCACCTATAGGTTGGATGTGCCATTCGGCTTGTATTTCGGCCTCCTCTTTAATGTATTGATAGCAAGCTTCGGTTTCGCTACAGGCTTCTCCTGATACAGATAAAGCAGCGCGTTTTTGGGAATCAATACAGCCTGAAGTAGTATTCATACAGATGGTAACAGGAGAGTCTAGACCAATTGGGCAGAATAATAATTCACTAACGATTTTAATGGTGACACAAGCCTCAGGAGCTAGGTCGGGAATATCCACTTGATAAGTTGTTCCTTCGGGTGTTGTTTCAACAACAGTATGAGGAATGACTACATCATTATTATCTCTTACTTCAATTAAAGCGATGGTAATTGGTACATAAATACTGGTAGATACATTTTCATGGGTGGCACCGCCTAAAGTAGCATCAGCGGCACAGACGGTATATTCTACAATTTCATTTTGATTGGCTAAATCGGCAATTAAATTTTGCGATAAAGTGGGTAGTAATGGTGGATAGTCTAAGGAGTTATCGGTAAAGTTATCAGGGGTAAAATTATTGGTAATAATTTGGCGAGCAACATGATTGGTTGCCAATGGATGCGGTATCATTTGCCCCCAATATCTATTACCATCTCTATAAAGATCATAAACAGTAGGGTCTATTAACAATTCAAAACTATTGTTGTATTTAGTTGGGTCAGCTCGACTCCAGACATTTACGTTTAAGTTGGGTACATATATTTCTGCCATTTGTGCACTAAATTGAAATTCATTTACATCAATATCCTCAGGGCACAAAGCACGCAAATTATATTCTAAAGCCCAATGACAATCATTAGAACCCCCAACACTCAACATTGGGAAAGGGTCTAGGGGTTTATGAATGAGGGGAATAATATCACACCATTCATTGCCTGTTTGTAAGGTATTCAATCCATTTAAAGTAGGACCATCATCAAACGGAATAGACTCCCCCACATAATAATCGTTATCCACAAATCTTATGGATGCAGGGATGCTATTATCGGCTGCCACACAACAGACATTTCCATTATCATCAATACAAGTTAAATTACCATAGCTATCATCCACATATTGCCCAGGCACTACGGTTCGGTTATCAAAATAATCAACAATAGTTGCATCGCCTAAGTATGCCAAATTGCTAGGGAATTGTAGTTGTAAATATTCTACTGCCATAAAAGGGCGGTATTCATTTTCAAACCAAGGAATGGTATCTGCCCCTGTTCCAGAAATAGTTGGCACTGGATTTTGTAAGGTAAAATTATGGGAGACCATTACATCACAATCGCTAACGGTAATATTAGAAGCCACATTAACAGGTCCGGGATTGTGAACATCATATGGATAAGAAGTATTACAACTACCAGCAATGGTTGTTTGAGCGCAACTAGGAGCCGTACCATAAACCGCTGCCGTTGGCCATAAATAATTGTTGTTATCAGAAGTTGCAGTTGGATCATAATAAGGATTATGAAAAACGGGTACGGTAAGTTCCATATAGATAATGTCATCATCTTCCATAGGGAATTGTTCTAAAAATTCTGTATGGCAATTATTGGCGTGGTCTTGACTGCTGCCTTGTGGACATTGTTCAGGATCGGTAAAATATACATTCATTTGGAACCTACCATCATTAACATCGCTATTATCTCCATAATGGTCGTAATTGGCAACAGATTCTATTGGATAGTTGGGATTAATATTGGCATCCGTGGGGCAGTTATCATAAAAATTATCGGCATTTGTTTGAGAATAACCGGTACGCCCATCCATACCAAAATTACCTAACCTCATAGATGGAAAATAGTAATTATCTCTAGTGGCATCAGGATATTGTTGAAAGCAGTCAGGTATTCCAATTTCTTGTAAGCCTGTTCCAGCAGAGACATCTTCCCAATACCAACCGCCAAAAGTAGCTTGTGAAAAATCTAAATATCCTTCTCCCAAATAGCCTCTTTGGTAAATGCGAAATACCCATTGTCGGGTAGCTTGTTGTAAAACCTCTACATTTCTAATTCTATAGGCAGCTCGTACAAACATGGTATCACCGGGCAAGAAACGCCTTAAATCGGCATTGGGAATTTGGGCGGCGGTTAGGGGTTGGGTCATGGCTTTATCGGCATAACCATAATTGGTTCGATACAGCGTATCAATAGAGGACTCAATAAAGCAAATACAATCAACACCTTGCCAGTCAATCCAACTTTTGGCACTTTGACAAGAACGCACAATTTTACACTCCGCACCACAGCCATCACATTCTTCCACCACAGTGTAAGATAAATAGGCATAATCATCAGGGTAGCACTGACCGCGATAGTCTAAATTGAAGAAATACTCATGTGTGCCTGCTGAGGGATCACCCATCGGAATGGTAATTTCCACCGCCGTTTTTGCACCCGAATCTGGGTCGAAAATATCTTGTGTAGTAACGCCTGCAACCGCCGTTGTAGGGATGGTTGTAATATCACCATCGCCATTGGCTTCATAGGTTGCAGAACCCGCCGAATAGCGAATATCATTAGGTCTTGCTCCATTGGCAGTCACCGTTACAATTAGGTATAAATTTCCCGTAGGGGAGCAGCCCTCAATATTTTCAGTGCCGTAGTCGTATGTAAAAGAATAACCATTTACCGTTGGTTTCCAAACATTGGGGTCGGTGTCTACTTCTTCGGTTACCAACACACCATTTCTATCAATGTCTTCATTGGTATCAAAAGCAGTTTCACCATAGAAAAAAGAAACAGGTGTCACATCGGCAAACTGTTGAAAATCCTGCCCACAATTTCGCAAGCCATTCACTTCAATTCGCTCAATACTACAGTTAAGTGGCGCGCAATCTACTCCATCACCACAAACCACATTTAATTCCACATCAATTTCAATGGTATTGCCACCGGGTAAATCATCATACAAACCATCCTCATCCACATCTTCTAAACCTATATTAGCACCGTCAAAATCAGTGCTTACTTGTGTAAAATCAATAATCGCATTTGCTCCAACTATATTCCATTCCACCCCTTGCGTCAATGCAACACCATTTACAGTAATGTTTCCAATTTCTGTATTATTCGTTTCACAAGCATTAAATTTTAATAATACATCATTCCAAAGCCCTTCTTCGGGATTGGTATTGGTGCTGGTGAGGGTAAAATTATATCGAATAGGCTCTCCGCAAAATTGCCCTGCATTGCCAAAAGAGGAGGTTGCAATAGGGGCAGCAGCTAGGTCAGGTAGAAAGGTTAAACTACCTTCTTTGGAGGAGGCAGTGCAAATCTGATCGTTACAGCCTGCTTGTGCGGTATATTCAAAAAACACATCGGGCGGAGTAATACAGCCCTGTGTTAAATAACATACTTCAACTTTGATATTTTCATTTTCATTAAAAAAACCATCATTAAAATAAGTGCCGTCAATAGTTGCTTGAACTTGTTGAGCAAGGGTATCATAATCAAAAGGAAGGGTAGTCCCCCCAATATTTAAATCGGTGATGGTTAAGGTGTTGACCAAATCTACCCCATCAATTAAAAGCTCGAAACTACTGACAAAAGCCTTAATCCCATCTTGTGATATGGTAATTGTATGACAATCGGGCGTTGTAAAATCTGTAGGCTCTACAGTTACTGGAGAAACACTTAATGTATTTAAAATCGGTTTTTTTATGGCAGAATTATATTCGCCTATCGGTGAAAATTTTTGTTTACATTCAAAAATAGCCCCATTTTCATCTTGATATAAAAAAGTGACTACTCCAGAAACTTCGGCTACCCCTCCTGTTTGAAAAGCGCAATTAGCCGTTAGCCCAATATTGGCAATGAATAGGTCGCCATTGTAAATATTGGGAATGGTAAATTTTGGACGGCTAGGGTTGGAGACATTTAATTCGTAGATGTCACTACCAGTATAATGACTTTCCACAAAACCACCATACTCTAAACCAGTAGAAAGAGATAGTTCCAACTCCACGCCAATGAGGTCTTGTGTGGCATCAGGCGAATAGAGTAGATAAGAGAGGGTATCTACTGTTTCACAAACAACAATATCATCTGTTTGTGGAAAATTATCTACCCCTTTTAAATCAATGATTCGCATTTTAACAGGGCAATCCTGTGCAAATATTAAGGTAGTATTTATGCATAATAAAAATATAAATTTGATGCAGGCAACTGTTTTTACTAGGGAGCTATTCGTGTATTTCATCATATAGTTTTGAAATAATAGAATGTTTTAATGTGTATTGTAGATACACTTTTAGCATTAACATGATTATCATGTTTCAACTAATTTGGTGATAATAGAAAAGAGTACTGACTAGGGCGATGTATTAAAAAATACTGACTAGGGCAATGTGTTGAAAAATAGAGAACTATAGATTAGGTCTTACTAGTGCTATTTGATTAGGTAGGTGGAAGGGGAACTAGGACTAAATTATTTTTATAAAAAAAGTTATTGATAGCTTTTAATTAGAGCATACGTTTATACCTATAAAAAGATACAAATTCCGAAAGAGTAAGTATAAAAGAGTTTATTTGTGACAATTTTGTTAATAATGATTTGGCTCTTTGGTTTTTGGCTTTTAGAACTCAGTAATAATAAGGCATTTTTTGACTTTTTTAATCAGTATAAGCTTTTGAACTTTAAAGTATTATGACTATTAAAACATTTTTTATAGATGTGAGTAATTAAATTTGTATATAAAAAAAGCTCTGTTTTTTTTCCTAAAAACAGAGCTTTTTCAACGTCTTAAATCTTACGTCTTGTATTTTTTAGCTAAAAGAAAATCTATTTCTTTGTGATCATAATCGGAATACATCTTTTAGGTGGACAAATTGGGGGACAAGGGGTAACAATCAATTCAAGCTCGGCTATTTCAAAACAAGCATCCGAATTTTCTATCCTTACGTAAAGCGTTTCACCCAAACTATTATAGTTAGTCGGTAGCACACTCACATTGTTAGTTGCATTGGCTAGAGAAGTATAATAGGTGACTGTATTGGTGCCATCTAAATCTACTAAGGCATCAGCTTGTGTGAGATCAAAGTTGACCGCTACTGTTGTATCATTGGTACATTCGTTGAGTTGTGCGCTGTTGATGCTTGGTAGTGGCACTACTGTAAAGGTATATTGCGCGATGCTGGAACAACCTGCACTGGTATTCACTCTAAAGTAAACAACTGCACTGCCGCTAACAAATGAAGTTCCATCAAGCGGATTATTTTCATTTAGAGCATCTTGCAGACTGCCATAATAAACGCCTTCATCTGTTGGAGAAACATCAAATATCGCAACTCCATCCCCTCTGTCACATCTTCTAACTTCCATATCTTGCAATTCTGGCTGCGCGCCAATGTTAAGGGTCACGGTTGAAATGGCAAAACATCCAGCAGAGGTAGTTGCTCTCGCATAAATAACCGTTGCATCAACAGCAGTATATGGGCTGCTTAATGTTGGGGATCCTGCATTGGCATCATCAGAAGAAGCATAGTAAGTAACAGTATTTCCACCATTGACATCTACTTGTGAATTGGCAAAGGAGAGGGTAAAGTCTGCTGTGCCATCGCCATTATCACAAGCCTCCAAAAAGGCATTAGCTACAAGTGGCAATGGCTCGACCGTTAAATTCACCTCTGCGGTTGCAAAACAGCCATTTCTATCCTCTGAACGCACATAAATCGTTCCGCCCATTGAAGGATATGGATTTTCCAGTATGTTGATGTTGTTTTCTGCATCAGCTAGAGAACTAAAGTAGCTTAGGCTATTTGTCCCGTCTGCTGTAGGTAAAGTGAAAGTAGCAACTCCGCCGCCTTCATTACATAAAGTAAGATTGCTGCCTGTTACTGTCGGCAGTGGATGAACGGTCAGGGTGACTTCTGCAATGGAAAAACAGCCAAATTCGTTGACTACTCTTGCGTAAATAGTGGTAGAGGTGCTTTCATATAAATTACTCGCCAAAGGATTATTTCCTGTAGTCGCATCTAGCGGACTTTCATGATAAGAAATGACGACATTGACATCTGTTGTAACCAAAGTATCGGTTTCCGCTAAATCAAATTCAATAGCACCATCTCCATCATCACAAGCTTCTAATTCCACATTATTAACCATCGGCACAGGATTGACAATCAGGTTGATGATGGCAATATTGTAACAACCATTGGTAGAATTGGCTCTAAGGTAGAGGGTATCATTAACAGAAGTATAGCTTGAACCAGTGATAGGATTGGTTTCATTTTCTGCATCTGTCATAGTTGAATAGTAGCTGCCAAAACTGGTTGTTAAATCAAATTCGGCAGTGCCATCGCCCAAATCACATTCCCTCAACTCGGCATTTTCCACAATAGGAGCCGTACTAACGACCAATGTAACAGGCGTTACCTCAAAACAGCCATAAATATTTTCCACTCTTGCATAAATAGTTGCATTAGCAGAATTATAAGGCGAAACCAATGGATTCATACTGCTTTCTGCATCGGTTTGGGAAGCATGATAGGTAACCGTATTTCCTCCAGTTGTATCTACATCATTATCTGCTAAAGTCAATACAAAATCTGCCGTTCCATTGCCTAAATCACAAACCTCTAGGTTTGCAGGAGCAACTTCTGGTACAGGATTCAGGGTTAGGGTGATTTCAGAAGTCGTATAACAACCAAATAAATTGGCTACCCTCGCATAAAGGGTTGTTGTGCCTGATGCAAAAGGTACTACAACGGGGTCGGTTCCATTATCTGCTTCTGCTTGTGTGAGGTGATAAGTAACGGCATGAGAGGCAGTTGTGTCTACTGTTGCATCTAAAGTGCTGAGGTCGAAGTCTTCTGTACCATCATTTCCAGCATCGCACAATTCCATTTCAGCAGGAGCAGCTACAGGAGTAGGGTTGACCGTTAAGGTAATATCCGCCATCACAAAACAGCCATCTGCATTTTCCACTCTCGCATAAAGAGTTGTTCCCGTTGTGCTGTATGGGCTACTCAATGGATTGATGTTTGCCGTTGCATCGCCTGTTGTGGCATGGTAAGAGATGGTATTCGTGTCACTTGCATCTACTTGACTGTCAAAGCTGGTTAAATCAAAATCCTCTATTAAATCGCCACCTACATCGCATTTCGTTTCTGTTGCATTACTGGCTGTAGGCAGTGGTAAAATGGTAAGGGTAAGTATGGCGGTTTGGTAACAATCATCAGGGGTAGCTACTCGAATGTAGATGTCGCCGCCTGCGCTATTGTAGGGCGAAACAAGAGCGTTAATACCTGCATCGGCATCTGCTTGTGTGCTGTGGTAAGTTACTTGATTCGTAGTGCCACCATTGGCAAGACTGTCTACTGCTGTAAGGGTAAAATCTGCTGTTCCATCGCCTAAATCACATTGAGAAAGGCTGGCATTGTTTGCCGTTGGAAGTGGAGAAATATTTAGCACAACTTCACTTAATGCAAAACAGCCATTTTGATTAACTACTCTAACATAAAGGGTTTCTCCTCCACTGGTGACATAGGGCGAAGCGAGTGCATTATTGTTGTTAAATGCATCTAATTGGTTGGAAAAATAGCTGACCGTAGCCAATGAATCTGTTGTTACAGAATCATCTATATCCGATAAGGTGATGGAGGCGGAACCATTACCATCATCACAAGCTTCAAATGTTGTATTCATTGCATTTGGCATTGGCAATACAGTTAAGACAACCGTTGCAATGACAAAGCAATCATTGGTATTGTTAACGCGTGAGTAGATGGTGTCATTAGCGGTTGTATAGGAAGAAGGTAATGCATTGCTTTCATTTTCGGCATCTGTTAATGTTGGATAATAGGTAATACCCAATGCAGATAAATCAAATTCTGCTGTTCCATCGCCTCTATCACATTCACTAACTTCGGTATTGCTCAAAATAGGAGACGCTTTAACCACTAAAGTAATTTCTGCTGTTCCATAACAGCCATATTGGTCGGTTACTCTGGCATAAATGGTGCCTGCTACTGAACTATAAGGTAAATTAACCGCATTTGTATCAGCATCGGCATGTGCCTGAGATTCATGGAACGTAGTTGTATGTAGACCTGTAGCATCAATATTTGGTATTTGCATGGCTAAATCAAAATCGGCAGTACCATCGCCATTATCGCAAGCCTCCACAGTGATGGGTGTTGCCGTAGGTGGTGTGACAATGTTAAGGGTAAGGGTAGCGGTTGCAAAACATCCATTGCCATCTTCTACCCTAACATAAATCATTTCTCCGCTACTAGCATAAGGCGAAGCCAAAGGATTTAAACCCGATTGAGCATCCAACATATCGGCATGATAAGTAATGGTATTTCCCCCAATAGTATCTACCAAAGCATCGGCAGCTGTAAGGGTAAAATCGAGGTTGCCATCGCCATCATCACAGCCATAGAGGTTGGCATCGGCGGCGGCTGGCAGTGGAAGGATACTTAAATTTATGGTATCAGTTCTATAACAAGCATTGTCATCGGTTACTCTGGCGTAAATGGTCGTTGCTGTGGAGGTGTAGGGCGAAGTAAGGGCGTTAATACCTGCATCGGCATCGCTTTGATTGGCGTGATAGGTAACGGTATTTCCACCATCTACATCAACCGTAGTATTGGCATCTGTAAGGGTAAAATCTGCCGTATCATCACCATTATTGCAGGCTTCCAAAGCAGCAGGCGCGATATTTGGCAGTGGGGTGATGA
>JAHDHV010000573.1 GCA_020631155.1 Bacteroidota bacterium
CATCTGCTGCGGCAGATATTTGTAGGTAGCCGTCATCGTTTGGTACGCCATTGGTGCAGGATGCAGCAAGAGCATAGGCGGTAACGGTGGGATTGGTGCAAGTGGGTTGCTCCACACAACAAGTTAAGGTTTCGGTTAAGGTACAGAGTTTAGAACCATCACAGGAGTTAATCGTTACTGTAATATTGGAGGCATTGTTGCAATCATCTGGTACATAGGTAAAGGTTTCTACATAGCAAGGGTTACCAGAATTTGTGCTATTGGTTCGGGTATTGGTGATGGTGCCTTGACTTGCTGTAATGGTATAGTCACATAAAATATCTTCTACACAATTGGGGGAAATCGTAAAAGTTGTACCATCTGTTGAACAGCTTAAATTTAAAGAAGTCAGGTTACAAGATGGACTGATCACATCTATATCCCCCATCACATATTTATTTCGGACTTCCAAACTTGCATCAGCATCTACAAAATAGGCATTGGTAGATAAATCGCCACCTGACCAATTAAAAGAACCTAATCCATAGATTGCGCTTCCCTCATTAATGCCCAGAGCTGCATCAACTGTAAATACAACAGATTCTTCGGGACAATTACCATTGGCAGTATCTGTATTGCTTCCAAAATTATTGTAACCAAAATCAACACCGCCAGCAGAACCACCTTCACTTGCATAAGTTGAGGTTTTATAGAGCGTATTAATCGCCCAACTTCCTGTACCACCTTTTGCTAGTATTAAATCTGCATCATGTGCTCCTTTGGTTCCTATTGTAGTCATGCTCATTTCAGAGAGCAACATATTATTATTTACATCAAAATGAATATCAGCTACAGGAGACTTAATTCCCTGATCTATGGCTAACTGTTGGGTTGTTGTTGAGGCAATGGGCAAACAAGTATTGGGATCAATATCTACTGAAAAAACTTGTTGCGTGGTCGCTTGAGTACCATAATGATTGGGGTCATCAGGAAACCTTTTCCGAACTGTACCAAAATATAGTTTTTGTTCATGCTTATTGTAGCCCAAACCAAATACTTTTCTATACCATTGTGTATGTGCCTCGTTTGTATCATCTGGAATTTGGTTATTTCCATCCACATAATTAGCATGATGATACATGCTTCCATCATTGGTTAATAAAGCGGGTAAACCATCCATTCCAAAGTCATAAGTTCCTATCGTATTACCATTAGCATCTAGGGCATATACTAAACCATTGTCAAAATTACTAACATAAAAAACATCACAGTCTTTATTGTAGGTAATTTGGCCAAGCCCTGTATATGTATCAAAAGAGCCGACATACCCCCCTCCTCCACTTGAGCCATCCGCATCAAACTGTTGAGCTATAACAGGTCTAGTAGAAGGCAAGCAAGCAAATACACTTGGGGTACCAGTGGTTCCATCAATTTTAAATATAGCACCGCCATTGCAAGTTGAGGCAAGGGTACCATGGGAAATAGTACTTTCCTCCATAATACCTCCGGGAGTTAAACCCCATTGTGCCACATAATAATCCATACAGCCTGATGTCAAATTAGGCTTTGTTGTAATGCCATGAACCTCCCCCAAACTCTCTGCACTCCACATTGTGGGATGATAAGCAGTACTAGCAGGCGTCGCCCAGTTACCACCAAGCACACCACCATTAGCTTGTGGGTCTTTGATGTCAAAAACTGCAATTACTGGCGCGGTCAAGTCCTGTTGACCTAAATTTGAAGAATTGACAGGTGGATAAGAACCACAGGTGACAAAAGCCTCACCGGGTTCTACAAGGCAATTATCGTAACAAGTTGAACAAGACTGTCCGTATATATTGCCTGCAAAACAACAAACACATAAAATTAATATTAAACTAAAAAAACTAGGTAGTAATTCAGCGCGCGTATTTTTTAATTTCATAAAAATATTTTTTCAAAAAACATATTTATAATACAATTAAACAGTAGTAGCTACTTAATGGAAAGCTTTTGTAGGTGAGGTATATTTTTATTTTACTATAAAAGTCAAATAATGTTGCTTATAAAAGTACTTTTTATAAAAATATCAGTATTAAATTACAACATCAGGGTGTATATTGTTATATTCTTAATGGAGCCATGTAAAATAACAGTAAACAATATAATATATTCATGTGAAATGAAAAAAAAACTCCTCACTTTTAAATCAGCGAGGAGTTGCTCTAAAATTTTCAAAAAAAAAGCTATACTCTGTTTTGTATTAAAAAAATTAAAATTCCCCTTTGTCATTGCAAGCCGACTTATTCTATACTGATAGTCGCTTTTAAGCAATTGACAGGCGGACATACATTACAAGCAGGATCAATATTTACTGTAACACAGGGGCTTTCAAAAGCACAACTTCCCGTACTACAACTTGCTGTTCCTGTAACAACAGCTCGATAATAAGTTGTTACTGTTGTAGCCTCTGGAGTGTAAGTAGCTGCTATCGCGCCATCAATATTGGAGAATCCATCGGTGCAGCTTGTCGTGCTCATTTGCCATTGAATAGCAGTAGTATTTGTGGTAATACTTAATGCACTTGGCACAGCTCCCTCGCATATTGTTTGGTCTCCAGACATGGTGATTTCTGGGGCTTCTAATATTTCTAAGTTAAAATTTAATTGGAAAGCTCCGCATTGCGTATTGCTCCCTGCTTTTGTAAAGCTATAACAGCCCGGTGCTGCATTTGCCACAATACTTTGAGCGCAATCATCATAAACAGCAGTAGCAATAGCATCATCTGGTGTCCATTCTGCGCCACAAATAATGCCATCACAGGGAAACGCCTCATTCAAAAATAGCTCTTCATTAGCACCTACTACACAATACACTTGGTCTATGGTTTGTGTGGCTGGATCAGGGCAACATTCTTTCATAATGGCAATCCCTTTAGCGCGGTCAAAGTCAATCTGCCCCTGCCCCGTATCGCCACTTGCTGCTACTCCTGCTCCTAAATAATTAAGGTCAGTATCAAAAGTAGAAACACAATCTTCAACCACCGACATTGTTGAAGAATATAGTAGTCCCGACGTTTCACTATAAACTAAGCCTGTGGCTTGATAAAAGCCCTGTGCATCAGTATCGGTTGTATCTTCTATATAACCTAAAAAATTGCCCGCAGCATCAAATTTTACTAAGGCATACGCTTCATGGTCTGTACCTGCGGCATCCCAATCGGCAATGTTCATATAGATATTGCCATCAGGATCGGTTGTTATTCCTCTGGTACGCATCACATTATAATCAGGAATATTGGATTCGATATAAGTATCTTCAATAAAGATGGG
>JAHDHV010000574.1 GCA_020631155.1 Bacteroidota bacterium
TCGATTTTCTTAACGCAAAAAATTTCAAGGTCGCTCTTCAAAAGCCAATAAAAAAGGATATTTTATTTTTCAGAAAAAAAAATAGTCAGCTTTCATAGTAAAGTGTATTTTGTCTTTCCCTAAATTTCTGACACACTCTAGTGATTAGTAATGCGGAAATAAAGTTGAATCATAAAGCCAAAATAAGTTTGAATTGTATGAGGCGAAAAACGTAGGCATAGCGGAGCTACGATGAGGCTTTTCAACGAAGTACAAAGCAAAATAATAAAGGTGACTGGTTCAACTTATTATTGTAGAATTACTTATTTAACAAGAACACAATAAAAAACTCAAAAAAACTACAACTTACCTAGCTGATTTGTATTTATAGTAAATTAATTCGTAATTCGTAATTCGTAATTTCCTAATTCCTAATATCTGCCCCCCACATTAATTTATCTTTGATGGTCGTAAAAAAGTTATTGTTAGATAAGCGCAATAAGTTGATGGTAAAATTTTCTTTTTTTAGAGAAAGGTGATAGGAGCGATTGATGAGTTCAAAGCGAGAATCTAAGGTGCAAACAAATTGGTCGTGTCGCCCCTCTACTTCAAAAGTGATGACTTGATTATCAGGGATAACAATAGGACGCACATTTAAATTGTGTGCCGCAACAGGGGTAATAATGAAAACCGCTGCATTAGGCGCGACAATCGGGCCGCCACAGCTAAGGGAATAGGCAGTAGAGCCAGTAGGAGTAGCGACAATAATGCCGTCTGCCCAATAAGAATTTAAAAAAATGCCATCTACATAAGCATGAATTATAATCATAGAAGAACTATCTTGCTTATGTATAGTAAATTCATTTAATGCATAATTAAAGTCTTGAAAAAGTGCAGGTTTAGAATCCAAGTGCAGTAAGGTGCGTTGATCAAGGGTATAGTTTTTAGTTTTTAAAGCTTTTATTGCTGCTGCCAAATCATTTTTTCCAGCATTGGCCAAAAAACCTAATCGCCCAATATTAATTCCCAAAATAGGAATTTGCGAGTTACGAATCAAATTAACAGTATCCAATAGCGTACCATCGCCGCCTAAACTAAACAAACAATCTGCATCAGCAGGGAGGTCTTCATGATTGTGAAAAATATGAATGGAATTAGAGAGTTGAATGTGCTGTTTCAGTTGCTCATAGTAGTTTTGGTATAAGTAAATTTCGGTATTGTAAGCTGATAAATAAGCTAGTAGATATTGAATAAAAGATAGGTCTTTTGTTTTTAGGACACGGCTATAAATGGCTATTTTCATGAATGATAGAATTTAAGTGCGAAGTACTATACTTGAAATTATTGATTATTAGAATTGGAGGTATAAGATGCAAGACACTGAACTCTAATTTCTAAAGAGCTAAATAGCAAGCTAACCATATGGTAAGGGATTAGGATTAGAGGGAATCATACCGAGATTTTGATAATGAATGATTATTCCCAATCTTAAATCTCCAATCTCACGCTTTACATCTACGTACTTATTTTCAAAATTACAGGAAAAGTAGCTTATTTTTAGTTTATTTTAGGCTTGAATAATAAAAAAGTTTTAAACTTGGATTTTTAAATTTAGCATATATGAAAAAGGTAGTACAAAATTTAAGCATTAAAGAGGCACAACAAATTGTTGATCAATGGATTACAACAGTTGGGGTGAGGTATTATAATGAATTGACAAATATGGCCATTTTAACCGAAGAAGTAGGGGAAGTAGCACGTATTATGGCAAGGCAATATGGCGAACAATCGTTTAAGGAGTCGGATAAACAGGTAGATTTAGGAGATGAATTGGCTGATGTGCTCTTTGTTTTGATTTGCATTGCGAATCAGACAGGAATAGACTTAACAACTGCCCTGCAAAAAAATTTGGCTAAAAAAACAAAACGAGATGCAGTTCGTCATGCTCAGAATGAGAAATTGAAGTAAGGAAGTTGTGCTTTTTAAGAAAGGAAAAATAGGTACAGAGTGATTACATCATATGTCACTCTGTACCTCTAGGATTGTATCATTCAAAAAAAAGTGCTAAAGCAATCAATTCTAAACGCAAACTATGGTAGATTAAAAACTCTTTGTTTTTGTGCTCTTCTATTTTTAATCGCTTTATTTCTTTTTGATATAAATGTTTGAAATTTATTTTTGCCATTTGGGTAGTTGCTTTTACAAAATTAAGTTTGAGAAGTATTAACAGCCGATTAAATAACATGGAAATAATAAGTTAAACTAAGTCATTAGACAAAACTAAACAAAGGTTTGAAGCTATTGTAAGTAATTAATAGTGAGTTAATTATATTAAGTCATCTATATACTTAGTTTAACTTATTATCGTAGTATTGCTTGTTTAATCTGCATAATAAATAGTACCACCTACTGTATCTTTTTTTGCACCTGTTACCGAACTCAAACAGTTCACCTCCTCACGAATCCGCAACACGCCAATGAAGCCCATAATTAATGCCTCTTTAAAATTAACTGTGTCCTCATCGGGAATCACTACTTTAACAGGAGCTTTATCAGCGATTCTTTCCATCAGAAAAGTGTTCAGCGCACCGCCACCTGTCACCAGCATACTGTCCTCTGGATTAGGTGGAATCCCTTCTCGCTCATAAATGTGATTAATTTCTGTTGCAATTTGTATGGCCATATGTTCTACCGCTGTTCGCAGTTTCCCTTGTGGAGTAACTCTAAAGCGATTAAAAATAGGCAGCATTACCCGATTCACCCAGCCACCGCTTAGGGATTTGGGGTAGGGTTTGCGATAGTACCAAGAACTGTTCAATTCTGCCAATAAATCGTCATGTACTTTGCCCTGTGCAGCAATTTTTCCGCCCTCATCATAATCTAGGTTAAAATGCCCAGCCAGTTTATTGAGAACCAGATTACTAGCGCAAGTGTCGTAAGCGATTACTCGTTCATCATTCACTTTACATGAAATATTGGCAATTCCGCCCAAATTTAGACAAAAGCGATGCTCGGCAAATAGGTGTACATCGCCAATAGGTACAATAGGCGCGCCTTGCCCCCCGAGTGCCACGTCACAAGTACGGAAATTGCAAATTACAGGAAGCCCCGTTTTGACCGCTATGGCTGCACCATCTCCAATTTGGCTAGTTAATAGCTTATCAGGTTGATGGAAAATTGTTTGCCCATGCGAGGCGATAAAATCAATTTCTTGTTTATCAATCTCTTTTTGAGCAATGAATTGGTTAATGAGTTCTGCGAGATAATGCCCATAAAAGGTATGGGTTTTGATGTAGGTAATTGCATTTT
>JAHDHV010000067.1 GCA_020631155.1 Bacteroidota bacterium
TTAAAAAGCTAGAAAAAGCAGTTGCTAAATTAGAAAAAAAGAAGAAAAAAAATACTACTAGAATTATTGATGTGGAATAAAAATGGCTACTTGTTAGTAGAGTAAATTCAAAAACATAAATACAATTATCAATCTATAAATCAATTTCAGTAATCAAAAGTACGCCTTTCTAAGTAAAGGCATCACCTTACCCGAATATTTAACATCAATTGTTGAACAAACGATTGAAACTGTTAGGTGTTCGGGTATCTTTTGTGGCTTATATTTAAAAATGGTGGTAGGTTTCAAATACCATACTTTTCGAGTAAACAGTTTGTGCTACTTTAACAGTTCGTGGAGACGTTTAAAGTCAAAAAACAACTTATTTCTACTAATTTCTAAGCTCTAATAGCTAATTTCTAACAGCTAAAAATCCAAACTATGCAGCGATACTTGGTCAATAAAGATAATGCTAATCTTGAAGGTACCATTCCATTAGACGGCTCTAAAAGCATTAGCAATAGGGTATTGATTATACAGGCACTATGCAATAAGTCTTTCACAATCAGCAACTTATCTACCTCTGACGATACCAAAGCAATGCAAAAAGCCCTAGAACAAAAAAATTCCGTCATTGATGTGGGAGCTGCTGGTACAACCATGCGGTTCCTCACCGCTTACTGCGCTACCCAAACAGGAGAATGGATATTGACAGGCTCTGAGCGCATGAAACAGCGACCGATTGGTGTATTGGTTGATGCTTTGCGAGCATTGGGGGCAAATATTAGTTATTTGGAAAATGAGGGTTGTCCACCCTTAAAAATTGTCGGTTGCCCTTTGGTGAAGCATGAAGTAACAATAAATGCAGGGGTAAGCAGTCAGTATATTTCCGCTTTATTGATGATTGCGCCTTGTTTGGAAAATGGCTTAACGCTTCACTTACAGGGCAAATTAGTATCGCGTCCTTATATTGAAATGACCTTGCGAATGATGCATTTTTTTGGTATTCACCATAATTTTGAGGGTAATACAATTCGTATTGAGCCGCAAACTTATGTAGCAAAAGACTTTATGGTAGAAGCAGATTGGAGTGCAGCTTCCTATTGGTATGCGATGGCGGCTTTGAGTGAAACCGTCAACTTAACTTTAACAGGTTTATTTGAGGACAGTCTACAAGGGGATAGCATTTTAGCAGAAATGATGAAATTGCTAGGTATCAACACAAGCTTTACAAATAAAAAAATAAATTTATCTAAAATAAAAGCAAGTGTATCGTCATTTAATTATGACTTTGTAAAATGCCCTGACTTGGCACAAACATTAGCAACTACCTGTGCAGGCTTAGGCATTTCAGCACATTTTGACGGCTTAATCACATTGAGCATTAAAGAAACAGATAGAACGGCAGCCCTACAAAATGAACTCAACAAATTTGGCGTGCTTTTCACAGGTTCAGGCAATAAATGGAGCCTCTCTCCTGCTCAAAAAGAGTTCAAAACTTTATCAACAGTCCCTCAAATTGCGACCTATCATGATCACCGTATGGCAATGGCTTTTGCTCCCTTAGCCCAGTGCCTACCAAACGGAATTATTATTGAAAATCCGATGGTTGTTACTAAATCCTACCCTCGCTTTTGGGAAGATTTGACAAGTGTAGGTTATGAAATTCGGGAGCTTTAAACGGCTTGTACAAAAGCCATTTTTTTACTAACGGAGCAGATTCGTGAATCTGCTTTGCGAAAAAGAAACACAAGCAGGTTAAAAATTGGAAACAACTAAATCAATTTTATAATTTTTAATTTTAGTCACTTTCACTTGGCGGTGGCACTTCAACAACAGCAGGATTGCCCCTTCCCTCCCACTCTTGGAATGCGTTTAATTCTTCATTAAAGGTGCTCCCTAACCAGACCAACAAACTAACATCATCTAATAAACCTAGTCCGGGGATTATATCTGGAATAATGTCTACAGGCAGTAAAAAGTACAGCAGAATGGCTAAACTCAATACAACAGTTCGCTGCCCAACTTCGCGATAATCTCCATTAGCATAAGCCTTAACAAGCCGATACACCGTCTGAAACTTCTCTACCATATCTTGCTTCAACTCCTCTCCACTTTGATATACAGATAATTTTGCTACTGTTCTATTTAAGACTTTTAACACTAAAGTTGGCGTTTTTAAAAAGCCTTCTGCGCGATAAGTCAACAATCTAAACAGCACTGTTTTGGATAACTTTAGCCCTCTTTTAATTAATTCGTCCATAATTTTGGTATATTTCAAATTAAAAATAAGGTTTTTAGATGTGAAACATCAGCCATCAAACATAGGATTATTTTTGATATGTATATTTATTGATTTATAGTGATAAATAGTCCAATATGTTTGAGATAATGCCTCTATATTGATAACACAAAAAAAGGTCAGTAAAGTTTCTCTACTGACCTTTTTTCTTTTTATTTTTTGCAAATATGTTAAGATATATTAATGTTTTTAGCGTTGCTTTTGTTCACCTTTTTAGGCAAAGTTACTGTCAAAATTCCATTTTCTGATTTGGCACGGATACCGTCAGCATCCACCTTATCAGAAATTTTGAAAGAACGCTCTTTGTTGACGATGGTATATTCCTTTCGGCTGTAGTTGGTTGCTTTATTTTTGTTGTCCTCAGCCTTCATCGCTTTGATGGTCAATAAGTTGCCATCCATAGTAATATTGATTTCAGAACGAGTAAACCCCGGAAGTACAGCATGGATTTCGTAGCCTTTATCTGTTTCTACGATATTTGCCATCAACTCCCCTACTTTGCTGCGGCGGTACATATTGGCTGCCTTACGTTTGTTGGTTCCGCAAGTACGTCCTTTTTGTTGTGTGCCAGTTTGATAAGCTGTTGCTACGTCATTCAAAATATCATTGATAAAATTAACAAATACAGTAGCATTGTTGTGTTTTTGATTTCCTCTTTTGTGCGACATAATCATTATTTATTTAGGTTTTAAAATATTTTTAAGTACTCAGGCATTTAAATAGACACAATATTTAATACATAGTATAACCAAATCACTATTAATGACTTACAAAAAAAATAATAGTCATTTAATTTTGTCTATTTACTTAAGCTATAAAAAAGATGCTTCTTTTGCTTAAAGAAGTAAATAATTTGTTATTCGCTTTACAATAGTCAAATGTAGTGCCAAGCCATTTTACATGACTTTTTGACACACAAAAGCAAAAAAAGGCGACAAAATGACACTATCTTTATTTTTTAACTAACATTTTGGCAAAAAAACTCAATAATTTGTAAATAAATAAGTACCTAGACATAAGATATGAGATAATTAACTCAATATTAAAAGTTTACAGTAAGTCCAAATGTCGTTTAATTTTGTCCGACTAAGTGCCAAGCACTATTTAATTGTGCACAATTTTGTTCTAAAGTATTAGAAATGAGTAGTTTAGTCTTTTTCTATTGTAGCATTAATTTTGTCTAAGTAATGCGGAAACAATAAGTTGAACCATAAAGCCAAAGTAATTTTGTTTTGTACAAGGCGAAAAACGTAGGCATAGTGGAGCTCTGGCGAGGCTTTTCAACGAAGTACAAGGCAAAATAACAAAGGCGACTGGTTCAACTTATTATTGTAGAATTACTAAGTACTTACTTAAGTAAAATAATTCAGGAAAATCATCACTTCAACCCTACCACTGCTAAACGCTCCAAAATATGAAATACGGCAGGGCAATATTGCGCATTTGTAGCATGTAAACGTATATTTTGGGAAAAAGACAACTCATCTGTATGTGGATACTGACGGCAGGCTTTAGGGCGATAATCGTAAATATTACAACTATTATCCGTTTCCAAAAAAGGGCAAGGACTACTGTTCATCACTGTATCACCGTCCTCATCTTGTCGCACATAAACGGTTTCAAATGCACTGATTTTCATTCCTAAGTGCTTGGCTATCCGTTTAATGTCTGTGCGGTTCAATATTGGTGGAATACTTTTACAACAGTTGGCGCAATCCAAGCAATTAAGTTCCGAAAAAACGGCTTCATGAACCGCCTCCGCTTGCTCATCTAATTTTTTCCCCTTCCGCTTTTTTAGTCGCTGCACCAACTTCTGATGTGCTTTTTTAGCCATCTTTCGATTATTTTTCCAATCTTCTATCATTTTTTTAGGTTTAAGTATTTAGAGATGAGACCTGAAACACAAGTTTCTACACATTTAACTGAAAATCAAAATTTTACAAAAAACAATTTTAAATAACAACTAAAAAATTGACAATATTTTGTTAAACTATAATAGCTATTTTCTAAAGTCCAAATTTCTATTTTCTAAAATCTAATCCCTAATCACTGCTTTCTAAAAACTTAAAAACGTCAAAAATGCAAACAATTCTTACTTTTTTCTGTTCAACATTTCACAAAATCGCTATTTTTGTATTATTTAGACTTATTCTAAATAAAAAGGCGATTATCTATATTTATGAATAAAAAAATTACTGTCATATTAACTGATCCGCAATACCTAATTCGATTGGGTTTAAAGTATTTAATAGCTGAAAATGAGCAAATTCAGGTGGTCGCAGAAGCGATAACACCACAAGATTTAACGAAAAAAGTCTTTGATTATCAGCCGAATGTGGTTATTATGGACTACTACAACTCCCCTATTTTTTCAAAAGCTGACATTCAGTATATTTTAGATACTAATCCCAAAACGTATGTATTGATTATTTCTTCGGATGAGGATAGAGATAGTATTTTTGAGGTACTTAGAATGGGGGTAAATGGCTTTTTGACAAAACATTGTGATAAGGACGAAATCATTGGAGCTATTTATGCAACGGCAAAAGGGGAAAAATTTATTTGCAATTCCATTCTTAACTTGGTATTGGAAAAACAATTGTGCGATGCTAGTAAGGCTACTAAACGAGACTGTGCACCTTCTAAATTAACGAAGCGTGAAATCGAAATTATAGAACTCATTACGCAGGGTTTAAGTACTAAAGAAATGGCTAAACTGTTGAATATCAGTCATCATACCATTTATACGCATCGCAAAAATATCCTAAAAAAATTACGGATTAACTCTGCTTCAGAGCTTATTTTATATGCCATTAAAACGGGTATTGTTGAAACGTAATTTTTTGTTAAAAACGATTCACAAAGGAAGGAATAAAAAAACAAATATACAATTCAATAATTAATTTTCATGTATAAAAAAATAGGGGTACTACTGGTCAATTTAGGGACACCCGACTCGCCAAAGGTAAGCGATGTACGGCGGTATTTAAATCAGTTTCTAACCGATGGTAGGGTCATAGATGCACTTCCTTGGGCAGCTAGACAGTTGCTTGTTCGCGGTATTATTACGCCTTTTCGGGCAGGTAATTCGGCAAAATCTTATAAGGAAATTTGGGAAGATAAGGGCTCTCCACTAAAATTTATCAGCGAAGAACTAAGCGTTTTGGTGCAGCAAAGCCTAGATGAAATTCCGCATCGCGCATCTGAGCAAACCAAAGAGTATCATGTAGAACTGGCAATGCGTTATCAGTCGCCAAGCATTGAAAGTTCGCTGTTGAAGCTACGTGCAAAGGGAGTAAATCACTATCTAATCATTCCCCTTTTTCCGCAATATGCCTCCGCAAGCACAGGTTCGGCACATCAACGAGTGATGGAAGTTGTCAGTCAATGGCAGGTTATTCCACCCATTCAGTTTATCAATAGCTACCATAATAACCCACAGTATATCAATACCTTCGCCGAAATTGGCCGTAAACATCAACCTGAGCAATATGAGCATGTGCTGTTTAGTTTTCACGGGCTTCCGCAACGACAAATGCAAAAAGCAGATGACTGTAATCACTGTTTAAAACGCAAAGATTGTTGTGAACGTTTATCAGAGAAAAATCAATTTTGTTATGGCGCACAATGTAATGATACAGCGCGTTTATTGGCAGAAGCTCTTGATATACCGAAGGATAAATATACGGTTTGTTACCAATCACGCTTAGGCCGCGATCCTTGGATGCAGCCTTATACTAGTGAGGTTTTAGAAGAATTGGCACATAAAGGCATCAAAAAGATATTGGCCTTCTCCCCTGCTTTTGTTGCGGATTGTTTGGAAACGATTTTTGAGATTTCAGTAGAATATCAAGAAGAATTTGAAGAAATGGGTGGCGAAAAAGTGCAACTTGTTGAAAGTTTAAATACACATCCACTTTGGGTAGAAACTTTAAAGGATATGATCTTGGCGCATACGTAGAGCAGGGATTCATTGCGCTTTTACACAAATCAAAATATATTAATATTTTTTTAAAAAAATACATAAATACCTAATCGTAAATAAACGTCATTTTTGATAGGTTCTTAAAAAACAAAACCGTTTTGACTGTTGTAAAACACTCAAAACGGCTTTTATTGCTCTAATTTAGTGACGAGGTGTAAGTATCACCTTGGTCATTTTCTCACTATTTTATTTTTCCATTAATGATTTAGCTTGTCCTACCCAATCGTCGCGCTTGATGCGGCCTGGGAAAAACTCAATGGCATTATTTACACTATCTTTATCTTCCTCTGAGAAGTTCGCAATTTGCTTAAAAGTATAAATACCGAGTGCGTTCAGCTTATTTTCAATAAAAGGGCCGATGCCTTTGATGCGTTGTAAATCATCTTTATCTTCTTCACTTGCCGAGCCAATACGCTCAAAATCAATATCTTTAGCCTTTTCCTTAATGCGTTCTAAAGCTTCTTCTTTCTTTGTTTTTGGTTTCGCTGGTTCTTCTGCAACAGCTTCTGGTTCAGGCGCAACTTCTGGCTCTTCTTCCGTTTGTTCCTCTGCATCTGCCAAACGCATATGGTCATTTTGCAACTCTACTATAGTGCCATTAGCAAGGTCCGATTCTGGTCCTGCCAAACGCATATGGTCATTTTGCAATTCTACTATTGTTTCATTAGCAAGGTCAAGCTCTGTTTCAGCAGCTTTAGCCGTTTCCTCTAAGTTGCTCACTTTACCTTCGGCAGCATTGCAATTAGCAATTGCATCAGCAAGTGCAGCCTCCAGTTCGGCATTTTTTGTCTTACTTGCTTCAGCAGAAGCCGCTAATTTTTCGGCATCTTTCGTCGATTTTTTAGCCTCTTTTTTCGCTGCTTTCAACTCCTCTTTCAATTCGTCATTTTTGGCTTTCAACTTGCTTTTAGCAGCTTCATTCGCAGAGCTGGCATCGGCTAATGCGTCAACTTTCTGATTTAAGGCATCTTTTTCCTGTCCACATTCTGCACAAGCATTTTTTAACTCTAATATTTCAATTTCAAATGCTTCTTCATCCTGTTTCATGGTGCCTTTTAATACATTAATATCTTCATTTAAAGATGCAATTTTGCTGTAGGCTTCCTCCAGTTCGTCTAAACGAGACTTGTAATCTTTTTTCAAATTCTTTAGTGATGCTTTTGCCTCTCCTAAAGATTTTTCCAACTTTCCGACTGATTTTAACTTCTTTAACAACTTTTTATACCATTTTTTATGGTCTTTTATTGTTGCTATTTTCTTCTCTAACTGAGCAATGGTTTTTGATTGTTTCATTATGAATATTTTGGGTAAGGTTCAAAAAAATCATAGTGTTGGTTCAATACACTATGAGGTGATTTTATTTTAAGTTTTATTTTATTTTTAAAAATAGCGTTTTGCTTTAGTATAAGGGGATAGGATAGCAACTGTACAGACAATAAGATTGTCTAAACATTAAATAAGTACCTAGACATAAGGCTTGAGATAGCTCACTTACTATCAGTAGTTTATAGTAAGTTCAAATGTTGTTTATTTGTCCAACTACTTACTAAAAAAACATTGTATAATCTTTAGATTTAAACAATGAACGTTAATATTTTAGAACAAAATTGTGCACAATTAATTCGTGCTTGGCACTTAAGTTGATTACATTGAATACGTTTATTAAGTAAGGTAGTAGTGCTAGTATTATTTTGCTTATCTTATCATTTATTCATTTAATATTTTCATCATTCTTTTCTATTCTCAGAAATTACTTTTCTTTTTTTTTGGGAAAAAAGGAAGTCAGGAAGTCAAATATTTTAACTTCCTAACTTCTTATTTTTCTTATTCTCAAAAGATAAAAAAGCAATTTTTATCTTCTTCATTCTATATGATAATGACGCAATAATATTTAGTACTTTTTGAAGTAGACATTAGATTAAAGACAACTAATCTTCTGATAAATTCAATCGCCTTTGAGTCTATATTTATGTACTAAAAATACTTAGCTATTTTTCTTAACAAAGTCTTTAGCCTGTCCTACCCAGTTGTCACGTTTTACACGGCCTGGGAAAAATTCTATTGCTTCATTGATAAAAACTACATCCGCATCATTCAAATTAGCGACTTGCTTGAATGTAAAAATACCTAGTGCGTTCAGTTTTCTTTCACTAAATGGTCCAACACCTTTGATATCTTGTAGGTTATCTTTCGCGCCACCAGCTTCACCAATGCGTCCGAAATCCATTTTGCTGGCTTTTCTCTTAACGCGATTCAGGATATTTTCCTCGTCTTTGTCTAATTCTTTCGCCTGTCCTACCCAATCGTCACGCTTGATGCGGCCCGGGAAAAACTCTATTGCTTCATTCACAGAGTCTTTATCTTCATCTGTAAATTTAGCAATTTGTCTGTAGCTATTGATGCCTAATGCGTTCAATTTCTTTTCAATAAATGGGCCGATGCCTTTAATTTTCTTCAAGTCATCGCCATCATCTTCGGTTGTTTTACCAATTCGCCCAAAGTCAATTTTTGCAGCTTTGCTCTTAATACGCTCTAAAGTTTCATCTTCCTTAGATGCTGCGGGTTTCGCTGTTGCTGCTGCACGTAATTTGGCCAGTTCTGCTTCCAACTCAGCAATTTTAGCATCTGCATCTCGCTTGTCTTGTGCTGCCTTTGTCTTCAATAATCCTAAATCATCACTCAAGGCTTTGTTGTTGTCTTGTAAGCCAGAGACTTTGCCATCTACCTCGTCTTTTTCCGATTTCACGGCCTGTAAGCGAGTTTGTAAAGCACTAATTTCTAACTTCAAGGTATTATCTCCTTCATTAGCTGCTTTCAAACGTGCGATTTCAGCTTCTAATTGTCCTTTTTCATCAGCAAATTTAGTGTTCATGCTGTTCAGTTTATCAGCAATTCTTGCTCTAGTTTGCTCTTTTTCTGTAGCTAATTTAGCCTTCAAATCTGCTAAGATTTTTTCAATCTTCTTGTCTGCATTTTCTTTTTCTGTGGCTAAGTTAGCTTCACCTTCGGCGATTTTAGCTTTAGCAGCAGCTAATTCGTTCTCTAGCTTTCCTTTTTCATCAGAAAACTTAGTATTTAGGTCAGCTAATTTAGTTTGGATGGATGATTTTGTCGCTTCTTTTTGTGCGGCTAACTTAGCTTCCAAGTCTTTCAGTAAACCAGAAATTTTGTTGTTAGCACTTTCTTTTTCGGCGGCTAGTTTTGCTTTTCCATCAGCAACTTTCCCTTCTGCATCAGCTAATTTTGCTTTCAAAGCCTCTAATTCACTTTCTAAGTTGTCTTTGCCCTCACTTGCTTTTGCTTTGGCAGCAGCTAATTGTGCTTCCAATTTCGATTTTTCACCCGAGAATTTAGTGTTAAGATCGGCTAATTTAGTTTGGATGGATGATTTTGTCGCTTCTTTTTGTGCGGCTAATTTGGCTTCTAAGTCTTTTAATAAACCAGAAATTTTGTTGTTAGCACTTTCTTTTTCGGCTGTTAATTTAGATTTTGCATCGGCTAATTTAGCACGCAAATCCGCTAATTCTAAATCATAAGCCTCTTTATTTTGCTCAATATAACCTTTAGCAACAGTGAGCTCATCGCTAATTTTGGTTTTCTCCGCAGTAAATCTAGTATTTAGATCGGCTAATTTTGTTTGGATAGCTGACTTTGTAGCCTCTTTTTCGGATGCTAATTTTGCTTCTAGGTCTTTTAATAAACCAGAAATCTTGTTATTAGCATTTTCTTTTTCGGCGGCTAATTTTGCTTTTCCTTCTGCGACTTTAGCTTCTGCTGCGGCTAATTTTGCTCTTAAATCTTCTGTATCTCCTAATTGACCTTCTGCTGCTGCTAGTTTAGCTTTTGCATCATTTAACAAATCTACAGAAACGGCTAATTCTGATCCGCTTTCTTTCGCTTTATTTTCTGCATCTGCCAATTTCGCTTTCCATTCGTCTAGCTCCGTCTCAAAAGCTTTTTTATCTTCTACTGCTAATGATTGTGCTAATGACAAATCATTAGATAATTTTTCTTTTTCTGAAGCGTATTTTGCATTAATGCCATTGATTTTTTCGGCAATTGCTGCTTTTGTTTTCTCTTTTTCTGCTGCTAATTTAAGTTTTACATCTTCCAGCAATTTAGATACCTTTTTATCTGCATTGCCTTTTTCCTCCTCTACCTGCGCTTTTAATTTAGCTATCTCATCTTCTAAACCACTTACTTTGCCTTTAGCAGTATCACGCTCACCAATAGCACCGTCTAATTTAGCTGTCAAATCAAGCTTATCTTTTTCTGCTCCTTTTAAGCCAAGTGTTGCTTTATCAAAATCGGTTTTTAAGCGTGTTAAAGCAGCCGTTAATTTGCCCTTATCGTCCTCTAGTCCAGTCGCTTTTTTGTTTAATGAATCGTTTTCTCCTTTCAGGCTGGTTAATTTGCCATTCAAGCTACTTAATTCTGATTTTAAAGTATCTTTTTCACCTGTAGCTTGTTTTTTGAAAGTTTCAAAAGAAGCAGCCAAACTGTTTTTCTCCCCTCCTAAAATCTGGAATCTGCTGTCCAAATCACCGTATTTCAGAGAAAGTTCACGCTCTTTACCCTCCAAAGTAGCGTAGTCCCCTTCTAATTTTTGTTGTTTTTTAATAGAAAGATCATAGTCTCCTTTCAAATTTCCGTAATCTGTTCGGGCTTGATCGCGCTCTCCTATTAATCCATTAATTCTTAATCTACGTAAGAGCCATGCAATTAGAAAGCCCAATAAAGCTGCACCTATCATCCAAAGGAGATGCCCCCAGAAACTGGAACAAGGTGGAAAGAACAATAATATAGCATTACATGATAGCATTGATATTTTATTTTTTTGAGTTTGAATAAATTTTTTACCTGATTGATTTCCCCTAAGATAGAATAGATAAATTAAACTTCATAAAGCATTGTCTATCAAATTATTAATCCTTACTCCTTAGGCTACTAAATTGAGTTTGAGTGTAGTTTTTTATTGAAAAAAAAATGGATTAATACCTGAATTACCCATCTTTATTGTCCTCATCAGTGGTTGTAGTATCCTCTTGAGTTGTTGTAGCCTCCTCCTCATTTTCTTCATTGCCTTTCACTAATTCCACGATCGGCGTATCCCAAAAAGGTTCTTTATCTGCATCTGTAGTAATATTATCCCCTGTTTGTTTGAGGTCATCTGCATTTCCACTTCCACTTGAAGTAATAGAAGCTTGTAATCCTGACAAACGTTTTTTGACATCTGCCCAAGTATTACCTAACTTCGCTTTGATCTCTTCAGTAGTATTTTCCAGTTTGACTTTAATTTCTTCTGTTTTAGAAGTAGTGTCCTCATCAATATCTGTTGTTGTATCTGCCTCCTCTTTTGTTTGGAAAGCCGATTTTGCATCTTCTTTAGCTTGTGCCAAACTGCTTTGCAAGTTGTCTAACATCCCCCCCATTTTTCCTTTTTCCTCTTGCAAATTATTGATCAATGTTTGCTGATCCTTTTGTTCGGCTAAAAGTGCATTATATTTTCCTTTTAGAGCATCGTAATCACTCTGTTTAGCAGCCAGAGAAGACTCGTGTTTTCGGCATAATTCCTGATATTCTGCTTCCGTTCTAGAATTTTGTTCTAAAGATTCTAACTTATTGTTCAAAGCTACTTTCTCTCTCGACAAAACAGCATAACGGTTTTCTAAACTATTCAGTTGAGTACTTGTATCTCCCAACTTTAGATTTAAGGCTTGTTCTGTATCTTGTAATTGATTATAGTCAGATTGTAACACCTCATAACTACCTTTCATAGTGCTATGATCGTCTGTTAACTGATTCAAAGCAGCTTCTTTTTCATCCTTTTGCGCTCTAAGGCGATTAATTGCTGCTTTTCGCAATAACCATGCAATCAAGAAGCCTAATAAGGCTGCTCCTAGCATCCACAATAAATGCGCCCACCAATCAGTGCAAGGTGGAAATAAGGAAGCGTTGAGTATTATTGGTGAAAATTCGTTCATATCTATGTGTTTTGTTTTGTAATTCAATTTAGTAAATCTGTAAGACGCTAAAAAAGTATAGGTTTGAAAATAGGGTCTAAGTCCCTCTTGAAATTGAGAGACTTAGACATTATTCAACAAGCAGTAGATTTCTTTTTTTAGGAAAGAGTCATATTACTTAAAATACATTTAACCTCTACTTTAATCTAACCTCTACACGTCTATTCTTAGCTTTACCTTCATTCGTATCATTAGTTGCAATTGGCGCGCTTTCTCCTTTAGATGAAGACTTGATACGTGCGTTAGGTGCGCCATTTTTCACCATATAATCTTTTACAAATTTCGCTCTTCCAGCACCATATTTCATATTACTTTCCTCATTACCTACATTATCTGTATGACCTGTAACAGTTACTTCCACATCACCTTTTTTATCCATATAATAAATCAAGTTAGTGAAATAGTTACGTAAGTCCTGATCCATTATCAACTGAGTTTTGGCAGTTTCAAAATACAAATTACGAGGGCTTGCTTTCAAGTCTTTTTCAATCTGAGCTAGTTTAGCAGCAGCTTCATTAGCAGCATCATCTTTAGGTGCATCTACCACCTCATAGGTAACGCCACCCAGTACCTTATCATTTGGATATTGAAGATTAGGGCGCAATTTATCTGCTGTTTCAATTTGTTTACTATCTACACCCGATTTTATCAACTCTTGTTTCACATTATTAGCTCTTGCCAAACCAAGTGTTTTTAGTAAACTTTCATTTTTCTCATCTTTACCATAAACACCTGTTACCTTCAAATTTTTATCAGGGTTTTTAGTCATATAATCACCCATTTTCTTATAAGCTCCTTGAACCTGCGGTGGTAGTGGTTTATCCACCTCGAAACCCGATTTAGGGAAGGTAATATTGGCTTTTTCACGAATATTTAAACCGGGTGCGGTAACAACCATTGGTGGCAATTGAACATTGGCAGTAGCATTTCCATCGCCTGCGCCGTCACCTGCACCATCTCCTTCATTACCTGCATCTGCGGTAGCTGCTGCTACCGGAGCATTAGCAAATTGATAGCCAATACCACCATACAATAAGTTATTTTTAAACTCTATGCCATCATTTTTGCGCCCTGCTGTTTGTAGTTGCCCCTCCGGTGCGCCTAGAGTAACCAATTTTCTTTTAACATCATCGGCCCTAGCAATACCCAAGTTAGAGAAACGCGTTGTATTGTTTTCACTACCAGCATAGTTTCCAATCAAAGTTAATTTTCGGTCTGGATTATTTTTCAGATAAGCTGCTAACTGTCTAAGTGCATTTTCTGTTTTAGCTGGAATATTAGGCTTGAAATTAGAGCGTGGGAATGTAAAATCCTCCTCTGCGCGAGCTGTAAATTTGCTACCATCTCTGATTAACAATGGTTTAGCTGCTGCTGCAGCAGCCACAGCGGGTTTTGCATCAGCCGGTGGTGTAGTAGCTACAGCGGCGGGTTTTGCCCCTTTATCTCCAGCAAGTAGCTGGCTACCAGCTCCGCAATGAGTATAGTGCCACCAGGTGCCCAAACCTAGCCAACCTAGCAATAATAAAATTAATATTGGAACTATGCTTCTCATTTATATTCTATTTTTAAATTAAAAAAGTGCTTTCCTTATACAATAAGTTGATACAATAATTGCAATACATTAAATTATATCACAATTTAGCCTGTAAAATGTTTATGATAATGTTGAAGATGATAGTAGCATTAGTATGGATACTGCAATAAAGAGGGATACAAAATAAACTTGTTTTGAGTGGTTTAATTATATGACCGTATATAGGAACAGTACGTCACACCCCATGATGATAGAGCATACATTACAAAGCGGTTGAAACATCAAAATGAACTGTTTACAACACTAATTTCTGTGTATTTTAAAGGGTACCATAACAATGCTTATCTTAACTTACGCAACCTATTTATTTACTCACCCTATCTTTATTGTTTTTACAATCAATCTTTTATGTTAAAATATCATGCTCATAGTACCAAAATAATTACCTTGCTATTAAGATTTGAACAACAATTGTTTGTTGGTAGTCTGTAAATCAAAAAAAAATAGCATTTTTTTTAAACTTATAAGAACATAACACAATGCAAATGTACGGAATCTTACCGTTTCTTGCAAAATGTTAATTTAAAATTTGATGGAAAAAATCTATTTTGATAATTTTGATTTGGATTACTCCCAAGCATTTTAGTAATAATTATCTGGAAGTTGTTATAGCTATGTTTTTTAAGTACCTAGACAAAGTTAATGTTACAATAGTAAAAGACTAAACTGCTCATTTCTAATACTTTAGCACAAAATTGTGCACAATTAAGTAGTGCTTGGCACTTAGTTTTGAAAATACATTTATTATTACAAATAATCCAAGTAAGTACTACACAATAATTAAACGGTACTCTTTGTTTGATTAAAATAATGAAAGCCAATACTTTAAAACAAAATTGTGCACAATTAATTAGTGATTAGCACTTAACAGCATTTTTTTTGCATAAACTTGGAAAAGTTTGTACCAAAAACGCATTATTGACAATTCTTCACAAAGAAAAAAAATTTTTTTCAGATAAAAAACAAAATATTGTATGATATTTTAAAAAGTCTAGCTAAAGGTTTACAACCATAAGATTTTCAATACGTACAATTATTATTGTGCTTTTTACTTCAAAAACAAAATCACTCATTCAAAATACTTAATACACTGATAATCAAAATACAAACAATATTTTACACTTTTTTTTAAAACTAGCTCAACAAGCTTGGAAACTTTATAAAGTACAAACAGTCACAAATGATGGATAATCAAAAAAATAGACATATGCATATAAGCCAATTTTTAAAATTCATGGTCTTTTTATTCTTGACCAACACTGTTTTCGCTCAAAATACAGTAAAAATAACAGGCACCATCAAAGGTGCTCAATCTGACTCCCTACACATTGCAGTTGATCCACTTTTTTTAGGCGTTCAGGACGATAAAAACACATTAAAAGTGCCTACTTCGGGTAGTTTTTCTCATAACTTTACCATTGAACGACCCCAAGTTGTACATTTGAACTATCGCAATCAAAGTCTTCCGTTATATGTTGAAGGCGGCGACGACTTATCGCTTACCTTTTTTGCTGACGGCTTATTAAAAACCGTAGAATTCTCAGGAAAAGCCGCTGTACACAATCAATTTTTAAAGGATTTTAACAGTAAATTTGAAGAGGTTTTAAACAAAGAAAGCATGAAAAAAAAGGTGCTTTCTCAAACAGTAGATAAGCTCGAAATGGATTTATTCAAAACAGTTCAGGCACAAAAAAAGTTTTTGAATGACCATGCAAAAAAGGAGGAATTTTCAGAAGGTTTCCATCGTTATATAAAAAATAAAATAAAATACTTGTATTGGAACTATATAGCAGGCTATCCAATTATTGAGGCAAATAATATCAAAACGCTCCGTGTGAAACGCCTCCGCGATGAAGTAATGTTTGATGGTTTAGAGGATACATCTATTAATAATAAAGAGGCAATAATTAATGAATACTACCGTAGTTTTTTGGTATATTATACCACCTATTTCACCTCTAAAGCTAATGGTTTCAACAAGTTTACAGATTATTCTGTTTCCTTAGAGGAAAAACACAAATACGCGCGCGAAAATTTAAAAGGAGAAGCATTTTCTTACGTTATGGCTCATTTTTTATCAAAATTTGCAGGTAACTTGGCAGATGAAACGGCGACAACATTGCGAAATAGCCTTAAAAGTAGAGGCATTGCAGCCTATACAACTTTGGTGGATAAGCAATGGGAAACATGGAAAAAAGCAACCAAAAATCCGAATATTGCTGCAAACGTTCCAGACACACCTTATTTGATGCAGGATTTGGACGGTAACGAATTGGATTTAACAAGCTTTAAAGGAAAAATAGTATATATTGATTTTTGGGCAAGTTGGTGTGGTCCTTGCCGCAAACAATTTCCTTTCACTAAAGAATTGAAAAAAGAACTAAGTAAATCTGAAAAAGAAAACATTGTTTTTTTATACATTTCTATTGATAATAACGAGGAGGTTTGGCGCAAATCCATCGAAAAATTCAATATAGAAGGCAAACATGCAATTTCGCCCGGTGGCTGGAACTCGAAAATTGCTCGAAAATTTAGAATCAGCAGTATTCCGCGCTATATGTTAATGGACAGAGATGGCCGCATTGTGGATGAAAACGCCAAACGCCCCCAGAAAAAAGACGAATTGCTAGAAGACTTACAACGTTTGTTGGATAAATGATTTTGATTTGTATATTTGTGATGGTGTAGAGACGCAAAATTTTGCGTCTCTACATACATTTAACATTCCCTTCATTTAAGCCAAGGATGTTTAACCAATAATTTAGCTGCTTTTTCGCTGTTGACCATATTGATAAACGCCCAATACCCTTGTGCATATTGCTTGGCATCTTTACCAATTCTCATAGAAGTCACCGCATTGCCGACTTGCTCGTAGTGATGGAGAAAGCTACGGAATTTTCGCATATCTCGGCGCGAAACGGTCGGCGTTTCATTGACAACGATGCCTGTTACCGCCTGCCGCTGATGTGGACGCAATACGGCTAGTTTGTCGGGGTGTAGTTCAAAGTTTTCGTCTTTCACAATTGATTTGGTACAGTTCAACATTGTTTTCACAGTTGTTGTGCCTTTATCGGGATGGGAAAATACCATATCATCGGCATAGCGCGAGTAAGTCCAGCCATAGGTTTTTGCCAGCCCTGTCATTCGTTTGTCCATTTTTCGGCAAATGATGTTGGTAATGGCAGGCGATGTGCAAGCACCTTGCGGTAAATATCGCTCGCTGAGAGCAACATAGAAATTTTTGTCATCTAGCTTGGCATTGATACGAGCAGCATCGGTGCAGATGAGGGCGAAAATGGTGGCAACGCCTTCATTGTAGCCAAAACTTTTGAATAAGCCCTTTACACGCCGAAACTGAATGGAGGGGAAAAAGTCTTTCAAATCCATTTTTATGATAACGCCTTTTTGTTTGTGTAAATGGGCATTGTCAACAATGGAGCGATTGGGGCGGAAAGCCATGGCTGCTTCGTGTAATGGAATTTTGCTTAGAATTTCTCTTAGAATCCAAGATTGTGCCTTTCGGAGTGTGGGTTTGGGGGATGCAATGGTTCGGAATCCGCCTTTGCGCTTGGGAATTTGAAAGCGATGATAATGGTCGGTTTTTGCTGTTACTCTATGATAGCTCAACCATGAAATTTGTCCTACTTCTAGTTCCATAGCGGTGGCCATTTCTTCGGCATTTTGAATAAGGGGTAAGCCTAAAACTTGTAGTCGTTCTGCATTGGTTTCTTTGTAATTCAAACCTGCGGATACACCTTCGCCTAAGTAGGGTGGTGTATTGCTTCGCCATTTTTTTTCTTCTTCTTTTTTTGCTTTTTTAGCGGCCGCTTTTTCCGCTTTTCGGATGGCGCGCTCCTTCCGCACTCGCTCAATTCGCAGCTGACGGATTTTTTTCAATACCGTTTCGACATCCTCTAATTTGCCAATTTCGTTGTCGATTTTGCGAATTTTGGCGTTTATCTTATTGAGATCAGCATTGCCATCGCGCAAAACTTGGAGGTCTTCTTCGGTTAAGTTGAGAAAACCTAAACGAGTCATGTCTTCAATGACGAAGTAGTTTTTTCCAAATTTACGGATTTTTTCACGCCATTCGGATATTTGATTCTTAACGGTTTGACTCATGGAATTGGGTTTTGTGGTTTTGGATTGCGGGTTTTTGGTTTTGGGTTGTGAGTTTTTTGATTTTGGGTTATGTGAATCACTAATGGATGAACGGCTTAGGGATTGCAGTGGAAATGAACCAAAGCCAAACGCTAGAGAGCCTTAGCCGAGCGAGGGCGGAACGCAAGCTAGGGACGTATTGCAATACGTCCTCTACAGAGCGAACAGCGTTTTGGCAAAGGTGAATTGCAACGGAAAGCCCGACCCCTTTTTGGGCAACATAAGGCGCAGCCGTTATGCCCAAAAAGGGGGAAGCCCCCCATAAAAAATATAAATTCGACTGTTTTATTGAACTGCGTTGCCAACTGCCATTGTTGTGGCCATGATGTGCGCACATGGGCCTTGACGGAGTTTGTTGCGGCGGAAAAAGCTACAGGTACATTCTGCGCGCTTCACACGACCGTCTGCGTCTAGTTGTATGCTTGGTTTGAATAGGTTCTTGCCTTGTACTTCTGCTTTGTAGTGTTTCAATCCATCGGCTTCGCTGCTTTCTGTGATGGTCACTTTTTTCTCCTTGATAAGTTGAACGGCGTATTTTAATCGCTCGTCATCTTCGGCGGATTCGAGTTTGATGTCTTGCTGCAAGAGTTGTCGCCATCGGTAAATGCCTGTGAGGTGATCGTACATGGCTTGTCCGTTTTTGCACAATTCTTGGAGTGCATAAGTGGCATCAGAACTCTTGATATTTAACCATTTAGCAAAATCGCTAGGTGTACCTGACAGATTTGCAATGAGTTTTTGCTCTACGGCGGCAACGTCTACATTGGCACTGCTGCCTGTTGAGGCAAGTAAGTCGAAGTTGCCCTTTGCTGCCCAGTCGTTGGCTGTCCAGCCTGATAAGCCGACATCAAAGCGGTGTCCGTCAATGCCAACTGACCAATAAGAGGGCATTCCTGTGCCGAGTAATTTGATGTCAACGCTTTCGCAAAATGGCAGTACATCTTCAAAAACGGATAATCGTCTGCGTCCCCAAATGCGGATTTCGCCTTCGGTTTCGCCTTGGTAAATGTGTTCATATTCCTTGACTTCAATATTCCAAGGATCAATGATGATACTCGGTTTTTCGCCTTTTTTGAGCTGGAAGCGTAAGGAACGGGGGCTTGCTTTGGCTTTGTGTTGTTGTAGAACGGCTAGGATTTCGTTGAATGTAGTCGCGCTCAATTTTACGTCTGTTCCGGGCAAGGTAGATGCAGATTGCACTTGTAGGAATCCGCGCACCCAAGTTTCGGGCAGATCAATTTTCTTTTCGACTGTGCCGCCTGCGCTGGTGGACATTTCCACTTTATCGTAAGCGACTTTTAGCCATGCGGCGCGGTAGTTTCGTACTCGGTAGATTTCGTCTGCCAATGCTTGGCTGAAATCAATATTGGTTGTTCCGTAATCTATATCTCCGTAAACCTCCAATAAATCTATGGGTACGCTAACACGTCCATAGCTGGATTCGTCGAGGGAAAAGGCTTCGAAAATCACACAATCGCGATGTACGCTGATAACTGGATCGAGTACCATCCATTTGCTGCGGTCGTTTTTGTAGAGCCAATTGTAGTAATCACTTCGGGCTTGATACATCGTTTTTTGGATGGGTTGTATCTTGGCTCGAATGGCTTTGGCTTCTGTTTTCAACTCGGCTTTTTCTGCCAAGAGTTTCAGCTTTTCTGCTTCAATGTGTCCGTAGTGATTCGGCAATTCTGCCAAATATTGCTGTCGCACCCACTCCTGATATTTGGAATGGTCTTTCTGTGGGCTGCGCCAATCGCCGACAACGACTTTGCGAAGGGCTAACATGAGTTTGGCGTAGCCTAGGCTGTTTTTTACCATCGCTCGAATGGAAACGGGGGGACGGGATAGCTCGGCCGAAAAATCGAAATGCATTCCCTGATCGTCTACGCGCGAGGTGCTAGGTTTGCTGTATGATTGGGTTATTTGCATGGTTTTTGGTTTTGGATTTTTAGTTGCGAGTTTCGTGGTTTTTGGTTGTGGGTTTTTGGTTTTTGGTTGTGGGTTTTTGGTTTTTGGTTGTGGGTTTTTGGTTTT
>JAHDHV010000068.1 GCA_020631155.1 Bacteroidota bacterium
GTTCTTCTTTCATTTGGATAACATTTGGTTATTCCCTAAATCCTTGACACACTCAAATAAATAGATAAGTACTTAGACATAAGATTTAAGATGTGAGATAATTTATTCACTTTCAATATTTTATGGCAAATTTAATGCTTGTTTAATTTTGTCTACTTACTTAGCACACAAAAAAAACGCTAACTTTTGCTGATTATTGCTATACAACCAAAGCAGGGAGCTCAACACCAAATCATTTTAAATAATTACTGAGATCAAATTTTTGTTTCAAAATATTAATGAACAATGCTTTGATTCTCTAGGTTCAGCTTGTTCATTTTGTCTCAGTACTTGTGCATTCTCACCCAAAAAATTTATAGATAAACAATTAGGTATGAAATATTATTTAATTGTATGAAGTTTATTTTAACTTATTGATTTTCATTGCTTTAGCTAGAGAAAAAACGTTTTATTTTACTTAGTTACTTGCTGAGTAATTACTACGTCCAAAATTTGCCCTTACAAAATAAAGTGCCCTCAAACAAAAAAGATTATTTAGAGGGGAGGAGAAAATTAATTCTTAATTTATTGATTTATAACAATGAAATTATTGATTAGCGGACTTATAGAAGATGCAAAAACAGGAGAGTTATTATCAGATTGCAATATTTACTTGAAATCTGATAGAACAAACAGTGTGTACTCTAATGATCAAGGGCGGTTTACGCTAACAGTTGAGAATAAAAAACAGTTGGCAGAGGATACACTGATGATTACTAATGCGGGGTATTTGCCCTACAAAAAGGCGGTTAAATTAAATAAACAGCTAAAATTAACGATTAAATTAAGTAAGCGGCGAGAACGAAAAGCCGTAAAATCAGATGATTATGAACATATAAAAGCAGCTTTGAACGGCGATCAACGGGCATATGGACATTTGATGGCGCGCTATCGAGATGCCATTTATTTTACCATCCAAAAAATGGTGAACAATCGCGAGGATGCCGAAGATTTAACCATTGAGGCGTTTAGCAAGGCATTTAATAAGCTACAAAATTACAATCCGAGCTTTGCCTTTAGTACATGGCTGTATCGGATTGCCATTAATGGATGTATTGATTTTATTCGCAAAAAAAGGCTGGCAACCATCTCGCAAGACCCCGAAGATAGTGAGTATATGCACGCCTTAACCAATGATTTAAGCCCCGAAGATTTGGTATTAAAAGATGAGCGCATCCTACAGATTAGAACTGTTATTGAGCGATTGAGTCCGCGTTATCGCAAATTGGTGGAGATGCGCTATTTGCAAGAATTGTCTTATGATGAGATTGTAAAAAAAACCAACTTGCCTATCGGCACTGTAAAGGCGCAATTATTTAGAGCCAAACAATTACTACGTAACATCATTATGGATGATATAGTGCATAAAACGTAGAGACGCGATTAATCACGTCTCTACATAAAAAATTAAACAAACTATTTAATCTGCCCCTGCACCTTACCACCTACACCTGTTTTGGGGCGAATGATGCGATTATTGGCAGGTGGGCGTGTATTTGGAGAGGTACGCGGGCTAGTTGTTCCTGTTTTAGAGCGTATCGTCCCTGAAGAACGTCCACGATTATTTGAACTGCGCTGTGTAGTCAAACGAGGTGGGGTTTTGATTTTTTTGCGAAGCGATACATACTCTCCTGCTGCTGGTTGTTGCCCTCGTTTGAGTTTATTCATTTTGTATAACTTCTTAATTTTGATGCCGTACATTTGTGAAATGGCATACATATTTTCTCCTTGTTTTACCAAATGCTTTTGGCTATTTTGTGCCCCTTTTCTTCGCTTAGATTGAATAAAAATATTGCTATTGGCAGGCAATGGTATATCTGCATTAGAAATTTCATTGTACTTCAACAGTTTAGATAATTTCACTTTGCGATAGCGAGCAGCAACTTCTCGAAGAGTTACATCACCATTAAAACGCAATACTTTTTTGCCATTTATTTTTAAAGAGCGATAGCTCAAGCCAGTGCGAGTATTACCCGGTATAGATGGATTGTTAGGTCTAGTAGTTGGATTTTGTGTATTTCTACCCGGTATAGACGGTTTATTAGCAACTGGAGGCTGCGGATTATTAGGTGGTGGAATTGGCGTTGGGCTCGGTCGTGGATTATTCGGCGGCGGAATTGGTGTTGGGTTTGGGCGTGGATTAGTTGGCGTTGGATTCGGGCGCGGATTATTCGGTGGTGGAATCGGTTTAACAATCACAGGATTGCGTAAGCCTGCTTGATCAAGGCGTTGCAATTGGTATTTTTCAATCAAACTAATGAGTAAGTCGGCATACTTCGGATTAGTGGCATAACCTGCCCTTTTAAGTCCTACAGCCCAGCCTACATAATCCGTAATTTCCAAATCAAAAAGGGAGCTGTAGCGTTGATTGCGCCTTAAAAAATCAGAGTGATCGGCAAAAGAAGCTTCGTGTGTAGGGTATTTGCGGAAACATTCGCCCTTTGCATCATCATCGTGATAGACTTTTTCGCCTTGCCAACCATGACATTTGATGCCAAAGTGATTTCGAGCATTGCGTGCCAGCCCACTATTACCTGAGCCTGACTCCAGAATACCCTGTGCCATTGTAATACTAGCAGGCACTTTTGAATGTTGCATATCTGCAATAACAAGAGCTTTATAACGCTCAATGTATTCTTGAGTGGTATACTTTTTTTGTGCAAAAGCTGTTGAAGCAGTTAAAAAAACAAGGGAAAATACTTGGAGGATAACTAGGGTCGTGAATTTACGAAGCATATGCGATCTACTCTTATGATAAAAAAATAACAGTAATATTCTATTTTACATAAATAGAAGCGCAATTTAAGACAATTAAGGAACAGAAATCGTTTAATTTTTTTGGTAAAAAGATAAATTTAGACAAGAGATAGGAGACCTGAGACCTGAGATTTTGGATGTGGGATTATTTATTGACCCAATAAAAAAATGCCATTAGTAGAATAAGTTCATGAACCTACTCTACTAATGGCATTTTGTTTTACTTAAATATTTTAAACTTTTTCATGAAATATCTTTGAACAGCTTCTAATTTTATTGAAAGTCTGCTCAATACCGCATACAAATGATCTATTATTTTGAAGTTTAAAAATAAAGGGAATCAAGACAGTTGCTAAAACTTGGCATAAATTATTAAGTAATGAATGTTATCAGGTCTCAAATCTTACGTCTCAAGTCTTATGTCTCAAATTCTATCTCTTAATAAACAATTTTTGTCCGGGCTTAATTAAATTAGCCTTCATGTTATTTTGTTTTTTCAAAGCTTTCACATCAATATTATGACGGCGAGCAATACTGTATAAAGTTTCCTTCGCTTTTACAATATAAAAATCTAGCTCTGTTTTAGAGTCTGCTTTTACAGTTGTTTTAGTCACTTTTTTGATGTTACTCTTCTCAACAGTTTCCTTTTTGTCTTTGGAAACAGCCTTTTTGTTAGTTGCTTTTTTAGCTGCCTTTGTAGCAGATTTCTTTTTCTCCGCTTTCTTTAAGTTTGCTTTAGCAGCTTTTTTAGCTTGTAATTTTGGAGCTTTCTTAGCCGCTGTTCTCAAGTAAATATACTCACCAACAGCAGGTTCGTTGCCCCAATGCAATTTGTTAAAACGGTAGAGGGAGCGTAGTTGCACACCGTATTTTTGCGAAATGGTTTTCATCGTTTCGCCTTTGGCAACTTTGTGTTTGTTCATCCCTACACGAGCTTGCCCTTTGAGGGGTTGCAAGAAAATGTAGGTATTAGCAGGAACGGTTTGTCCTTTTTGGAAGTGATTGTATTTCAACAACTTAGATAAGTCTACCTTATAGCTTTTTTCGATACTTCTCAATGACATATCATCTCTAAATACCAAAGCTTCTAAACCATTATAACTTGTTGGTTTAATATTTTTAACAGCAATTCTATCTGTTCTTTTCTTGTTGGTTTTACTTTTTTTCTTGGTAGATTTCTTTTTGGAGGATGCTTTCCCCTTTGGAGGGGCGGGTAATTTACCCTTATGCATTTTGTCGTATTTGTGCAAACCAAAACGCTGAATCACTTTAATCAAAGCTCTGTCATAGCGTTTATCGGTTGCGTAGCCTGCTTTTCGCAAGCCTCTTGCCCAACCTTTATAGTCAGTAATTTTCTTTTTAAATAAAGAACGATATCTGCTATTATTTCTTAAAAAGTTGGAGTGGTCTACAAAGGATTTATAGGGGTTGCTGTAGTATCTGAAGCAGTCTCTTCGTATGTCGTCCTTCGCATAGAGGCGTTTGCCCTTCCAAGAACTGTGACATTTGATTCCGAAATGATTGCTACCTTTACGAGCCAAATAGCTATTGCCAGAAGCTGATTCTAAAATTCCTTGTGCTAATGTAATACTTGCGGGAATCCCAGCTCGTTTCATTTCTGCCACTGCATAATTCTTATACTTTTTGATGTAACTATTCACTGACATGCGCTTTCTTTTCTTAGAAGTCAGCGTTGTAGTAGACACCAATAGACAAAGAACTAACAATAACAGTACTCTTGATGTTCTCATAAATATCTGTTTTTCCTAACAAATTGAGCAGTATGCTATGTGTAAATTACAGAGTGATAAACTGCTCTTTTCTATTTCATATATCTTTAAGATGTGAAAAGTATGAGGTTATTCATGCTGAAAATAAAATGCGAAATAATTAGATCATTGGTAAAAATAGCGTCAAAATTTGTGCAAAGCTATGAAGAAAAAAATAAAAAACAAAATTACTCGCTTTAAAAAAGCATATTTTTCAATTGATAAGCTTTTGTAAATTAGGTGTTTGGCTATCGAAGAAAAAGGTGAAATTTTTATGACATTTTTTTTGGACATAATTGGCACTGTTATTGATAAGTGCCTATTCTTTTGGAAAAAAAGTGTCATTAAAAAGAAGGTAAAAAGTGCACTTAAAAATACAGTTATCTATCAGTATCAGTTTTATAATTTTTGTTTAGATTGATAAAAGGCCTTTCTTATTGTAAATGATGGAGTTATGGTCAAGTTATTGTAAGTTTGCTACAGCGCAGATGATCCCCGCCGCAATGGCCACATTTAGCGATTCGGCACCGCCTTTTTTGGGGATGGTAATTGGCACATCAACATAAGGCAATAGACTTCTTTGAATCCCTTTTGATTCGTTGCCTAACAAAATAAACCCTTTTTTTTCTGCCTTAAAATCAACACTAAATAAGTTTTTTCCATCTAATAAAGCACCATAAACGGCACAGCCTGCATTTTCTTTAAAGAGTGTTTCCAAAGGGCAATAGTGAACTTTTACACGTAAAACAGAACCCATACTGGCCTGCACAACCTTGAAATTATAGGCATCTACACAATTTGGAGAGCAAAAAATATGATTGATGCCACACCAATCTGCTGTACGAATAATTGCTCCTAAATTGCTAGGGTCTTGCACCCTATCCAAAGCCAAATGGTAGTTTTTAGCTAATGTTTTTGGGGCAATTGCATGTTGTGGAATCTCAGCCGTAGCCACTACTTGATGCGGTGTTGTCAACTGTGAAATGCGTTTCAGCGTTTTATTGTTAATAACCTCAAATGAACACCCTTTTTTTTGTAGTAGTGAATGATATTGCGCCGCCCACTCAGCAACTGCATACACTTTTTCAATTTTCAGCTCAGAATGAAGCAGTTCCGACACAATTTTGCTGCCCTCTAACAAAAAAACGCCATGCTGCTGACGATACTTTTTGTTTCTAAGTGCAGTCAAATACTTGATTTGTTTGTTCGTTATGCTGTAAATAGTTGCGTATTTAGTGTAAATTTGAACGATAGTCAAGTTTATTTTGCAAAACTTTATATGACTTATCTTTTATTCACTTTTTAAAAAAGATGCAAATATAACACAAAATCTGGATAAATGTCATTATTTTGTCTATGCCTCCTAATTATTTTAAACATATCATAGCATTTCGCTTGTGCTTGCTAATCTTATTGTTAAGTATAAGTGCCTGTAATGTAACGAAATACGTTCCAGAAGGGCGAAGTTTACACAATACAACACAAGTCAATTTATTGTCTAAAAAAAAGATAAAAGATAAGTCAGAATTGAAGCTGGCCATGTGGAATTTGACCCGTCCCCTGCCAAATGATCGGATGTTGGGAATGTTTAAATTTAAATTGTGGGTGTATAATGGCACTAAAAACGCCGAAAAAGGATTGAGCAATTGGATGTTGCGAAATTTGGGACAGCCCCCTGTTTTGGTAGACAGTATCATGCTCGGACGCTCGGCGAGTATACTCAAAGATTATTTGTTTAGCAAAGGCTATTTCTATAATTCTGTGGGTTACCGTACACTTACCAAAAACAAACTCAGCACCGTTATTTATGATGTAAAAGTTGAAGAACCCTATCGAATCAATCAAATTTTCTTTCCAACAGACAGCCTTCCTATCCAAGATACAATTATCACGAATACGCCTCCACAGCGACAGGCGGTTTACGAAATCATTGATACGGAAAAAAAGAAAACCGTATTGAAAAGTGGGCAGCAATTTGATGTGGAAAAATTGCGAGAGGAGCGCGACAGGGTCACCTATTTACTTCGCAACAAAGGGTATTTTAATTTTACCAATAGACATGTACAATATAAGCTAGACAGTTCGCAAAATAAACAAGCCTTAGATGTATTTCTAAACATCAAAACACCGACAGACAGCACCGAACACGAGACCTTTCACATTAGAAATGTCTACATCCATCCACAATTTTACCCCAAACAGGATTCTTCCTTTTATACGGACACTCTTTTAATAGATGGCTACCACTACATTACCCCTGCCAACAAACGCCTGCGCCCCAATACCATTACACGTTTTTTGCTCATCAAAAAAGGGCATCTTTATTCGCAAAAAAACTATGAATATGCCATTAATCACCTATTGGAGTTGGGTGTATTTAAATTTGTTAACATTCGCTATGAGCCTATCAAAGAAGGCAATAAAAATTTGCTCGATTGTTATATTTATCTGACCCCTAACAAAAAAATGGCTGTGACTGCTGAGTTAGGTTTAAACAACTATGATAGAAACTCTGTAGCTAGTGCTCTGCTCGGCACATCTGCGAGTTTAACCTATACCAATAAAAATATTTTTAAAGGAGCAGAAGCCTTTTCCATTAACTTATATGGCGGTTTGGAATTTAACATTCGCCGCGATACTATTAACTCTTTTAACGATAATTTAATTAATACAGGAGAAACTAGGGGAGAGGTAAAATTGCGTTTTCCTAAATTTTTACTACCTTTCAAAATCAATAACTTATCGCGTTACTACCGTCCTAAAACAGACATCAGCCTCAGCCTAGATTACATTAGGCGTTTGGGATTGTATACCCTTACCTCTTCCAATGCTGCCCTAAGTTATGACTGGCGCGAAAACAGTCGTAAACGCCATATTTTGACTCCTATATCGCTAAGTTTACTGTCTTTATTGGGGAGTGAAGCCGTTTTTGAGGAGCAATTAGAAAATAATGCAGTGCTGGCGCAAAGCTTTCAGGAAAGGGTAATTTTAGGCACAACTTACAGCTATATTTACAGCAACCAAGCCATTAATCAGTTTCGCAATTTTGTTTTTTTTCGGGGAAATGTGGACTTAGTAGGCAACAGTACCTATTTATTTGACCGATTTTTACAAGCCACCAATTTAAGCGATAAACCCCTAAAAATAGCAGGCAATAAATACGCTCAATACCTGCGTTTGGATGTAGACTTTAGACATTACAACTATTTTGGTAAGCATCAATCGCTGGTATCTAGGGTAGCGACAGGCATTGGTGTTCCCTACGGAAACTCGGACGTACTGCCCTATATCAAACAATTTTTTGTGGGCGGTTCTCATAGTGTGCGCGCCTTCGACATTCGTAGCATCGGGCCTGGTGCCGTATCCAGCAGCGACACAACCATCAACGAATTTGACCGAACAGGCGACCTAAAATTTGAAGCCAATTTAGAATATCGCTTCAACATTTGGAGCTACTTTAAAGGTGCGATATTTACCGACATCGGGAATGTGTGGACAATCAATGCTGGCAGCGAAGAGCTTGCAACTAATGAGGCAGGGCGGTTTCGATTCAAAAACTTTTTCAGCGAGCTAGGCATCGGTGTTGGCGCAGGCTTCCGCATGGATTTTAGCTATTTCGTCATCCGCTTCGATATGGCAACCCCCATTCGCCGCCCCGATTTACCGCCTGCCGAGCGTTGGGTGATTCGCAAAATGCAATTGGGCGATAAAAATTGGCGCAGTGAAAATTTGGCTTTTCGGGTTGCGTTGGGGTATCCTTTTTGAATTTTGTTTGTTTAAACAAAATGAATGAATTAGTTTAATTTTCTTTTAGTTTTTTCCTAAAAAATAGTATATTTGTAGTAAGATTTTTTACCAAAAAAAATAGTAAAATGTCAATTTGTAATCACATCGGGGTTGACCTGTTTAGTGGGGCAGGGGGATTAAGTAGGGGGGCAGAAATGGCAGGTATACAAGTAGCTGTTGCTATTGAACAGAATAAGTATGCAGTTGAGACTTTTGAATATAACCATACTGAAACAAAAGTGATTTTAGCCGATGTTAGAGATATTGATGTGTCAGAACTATCTATTTGTAATCCTTTTATTGTTTTTGGTGGCCCCCCATGTCAAGGTTTTTCAAAATCTAATACCATAACTAGAAATACTAAAAATCCCAAAAACTCATTATTTGAAGAATTTGTTAGATTAGTAAATGAATTACAACCAAAATGGTTTTTATTTGAGAATGTTGAAGGAATTATTAGTTTTAATAAGGGGAAAACTGTTGAGCGAATGAAAGAAATGTTTGAAAATATTGGATATAGTAATATTGTTTCCAAAGTTCTTTGGGCAGATGATTATGGAGTTCCTCAAAGACGAAATCGTTTTTTTATGGTAGGTAATAATCAAAATATAATATTTAATTTTCCAGAGCCTGAACTAACGAAAGTGACAGTTTCGGAAGCAATCAGTGATTTACCTAGTCTAAAAAATGGTGATAAAATAGAAAAAATGCCATATAAAAAAATAGCCCATAAAAAACTAAGTAATTATGCAAAAAAAATGCGTAAAAAATCTAAATTTGCTACTCAAAATATAGTATCCAGAAATCAAGACTATGTTTTAGAAAGATACAAATACATTAAACAAGGAGAAAATTGGCGAGTAATTCCAGAGCATTTAATGAAAAACTATAAAGATAAAAGTAGGTGTCATAGTGGAATATACAAGCGATTAGATGCAAATAAACCTTCTGTTGTTATTGCAAATTATAGAAAAAACATGTTGATCCATCCTTTTGAAGACAGAGGATTGTCTATACGTGAAGCTGCAAGATTACAAAGTTTTCCAGATGATTTTATTTTTAAAGGAACAATCATGTATCAACAACAACAGATAGGCAATGCTGTACCTCCTTTACTAGCACAAGCGATATTCACACAAATAATTAAATGCTCAAATGGCAAAAAGTAAAAATACCTTAAAATGGCAATTTGATATAAGCACCTATAGGCTTTTAGGCCGTGAACTTATCACTGATAGAATCACCGCCTTATTTGAATTAGTAAAAAATTCCTATGATGCCAATGCAGAAAAAGTTTATGTTGAGTTTCGCAATGTGAATCCTATTAGTAAGGATAGTAAAATTATTATTAGAGATGATGGTACTGGAATGACCTTAGATGATGTTGAACACAAATGGATGGTAATTGGTAGCAACAGTAAGCGAATTAAAACACATTCTCCTGATCCCTATAATCGGCGATTTGTGGGTAAAAAGGGGGTAGGGCGTTTTGCTGTAGATAAGTTAGGGGCAAAACTTGTGATGACAACTAAAACAAAAAAGAGCCTACAACAAGTAGAGTTAACTATTGACTGGTATCAGTATGAGCTTAAGTCACAACAATTAGATTTATTTCCTAAGCCAAGTATAGGGAATTATTTTACAGATGTTGAAAATGAATATAAAATCCGATCTGTTAAAGATGAAACACATGGTACTACTCTGGAAATTAGTCGAATTAGAGATATTTGGACGGCTAATGATATTAAAAGAGTTGAAAAAGAATTGGCTAAAATTATACATCCTTCTCAGAAACTAAATTATCCTTTTAATATTTTTATTATAGTTGATGGTGGAGAAGCTAAACAATTAGAAAGTAAAGCTATTCAATATGCTACAGAAGAAATATTTTTGGAAGCTAATATAGAAACAAGAATACAAGAAAAATTGAAGTTTAGAGAGGGAGAGTTAATTACTATTGAAGCAGAAATAGATGAAGATATAGGTCCTGTCCAACTTGAGTTATATTATTTTGATAAAAATGGAAAGACTCAATTTTCTAAAAATTACAAAGGAGAATTTCTTGATGGTATTAGGATCTATCGAGACGGATTAATTACTACACCTTTTGCAGAAATGGCTAATCACCCTGACAAGAAAAGAGATATACTTGGTATTGATAAAAGGCGTTGGAGTGGCTTTTTTGATAAAGTGAGTTCTAGAGACTTATTAGGGTTTATTAATATTTCTTATGAAAATAATCCTAATATTGAAGACGCAACAAATAGACAAGATTTTATTGATAATGAAGGGTATAGAAAATTGAAAAAATTTATCATTGATCAAATATATCAATTAGAAAGGTATTTATCTTATAAGAAGGAGAAAGGCAGAGTTAAATTACAAAAGGGTTTTCAACAAGCTACAAAAGCTTTAGATGAAGTTAATAAGGTTCTTGAAAAACTAGAGCAAAGTGTAGATAATGAAGAGGTGCAAAGTGAAATTACTAATTTAAAGGAAAAAACGAGTAGTGCCAGAAAGAGTATTAGTAAAGGAGCTAGAGATTATGAAAAAGTCAAAAAAGAAAAAATAAGACAAGAAAATTTATTTTTAAGTCTAATGTCTTTACAGGATTATGCCTTAGAATTAGCTCATCTTGTTAGAACAGCATTATCAAGGATTATACGTTTAGCAGAGTTTTTTACTACTGAATTTCCCAATCCGGGCTATGATGAATATTTCAAATTATATGCTAAACAAATTTATGAAGAAATGATGAAGTTGGACAAAGCTGTTGATTTTATGTTGAGTTATGCTCAATCCAATAGTGATTTTAAAGAAATTAATATTAAAACACTCATTGAACACTTATTTGAGAATATTTATAAAAGCATTTTTGAGGAAGAAGGTATTCGTGCTACTGTGGAAATTAATGAGCCTTTAATTATTGAACATAACCAAAAGTTTTTTGAGGATATTATTGAAAATCTTATCTCTAATTCTCGAAAAGCTTTGAAAAAGACAAGTAATAAAGTGATTAAATGTACTGGATTTGTGGAAAAAGAGCAGTTTATTTTATTATTTTCAGATAATGGCCATGGGATTACTGATGATATTAAAGAGAAAATCTTCGATATTTATTTTACAACGACTCCTGAACAGGGAGGAGCAGGTATTGGCTTATTTACAGTACAAAAACGAATTGAAGCATTGAAAGGCAGTATCAAAGTTGTTGAAAATGAATTGAAACCAACTGGTGCTACTTTCAAAATTACCTTACCTTTTAATCAAAAATAACTACATGGAAAAAAGTGATATTCAGATTGTCATTATTGATGACCAATTATATAAAACGGATCCATTATTACTTAAAATACAACAAAACTATCAAGTAGTTCAATTATTTAACAAAGCGGAAAAAGGCTTGAAATTTATTGAACAAAATGAAGATAAAAAAATAATTGTTGTTTTAGATATTAGATTTACTAAAGGTCTCCTAGATGGACATTCTATCTTAGCTGAAATTCGTAAAATGAGTATGTTGATTCCCGTTATTTTATGGAGTGCAGTAGATGAAAAAAAAGAGGAGTTTAGTGATTTTATTCAAAACAAGGCTTTTTCCTTTGTTAAACAGGGTAATAGTGCAAGTCTGATTAAGGCGATTCAAGAAGCCGAAATACACTTAAAAACAAGTGTCAGTGGTGCTTTAGAAGATTGGATTAATACCCATAAGGATAATGAAAAAAGCCAAACCTATTTAATGACTAGCGAAGGTAAAAGGTACTCATTAAATGATATTTTAAAAGCAGTACGATTACAAACTGAATTTGGAAAATCCTTTGAAAAAAGCCTACTTAAATTAACTATTGACCGCTTAATGCGAGGAAAAGAAAAAATATAAATGTATAAAATAATTTTAGCTTACGATAAGCAAGATGAGGAAACAGGAGAATTTTTTCATAATTGTGCTAAAGACTTGAAAAATATAACCCAAAACCTGCCTTGTGAAATCATTAAAGTACCTAGTGAACGATTAAGTAATACTGCATTTATAGACGTTAAAATATCTGTTTTTGATGAGCAACCGTTCATTTTTATAGCTTATTCACATGGTTCAAAAAAAGCTTTTTTAGGGGCTAATGGGGCTTATGTAAAAGCTGGTTATACAACACAGTTTTCAAATTCTCTTTGTTATTCTTTCACTTGTGAGTCTGCCAGTCAATTGGGACCTGACTTAATTCAAAATGGTTGTCGTTCCTTTTGGGGGTATAATGAAGAAGTCAATGTATATTCAACTTATCAACAAGTTTTTGTAGAATGTGCCAATTACGGTTTTAAGCAATTACTAAATGGCGATACTATGCAAGAAGCATTTGATAAAATGATAGATTTTCATAACCAACAAATAGATTTTATTGCAGACAAAAACTATTTTGTAGCTTCCATACTAATGGAAAACAGAGACGCATTAACCTTATTAGGAGATAAAGGCTTAGTGTTAGAAAATTTCACAATTACAATACTTTAGCAATTTAGAACTACACTTTCTACCAAAAAAAGGCTAAGTTTGTAGATGTATATTCATCCAGTAAATTAACTTAATTTTTAGACAAAATGAAACAGCATTTGAACTTCTCTCAAGTCTTATGTCTCACATCTTATGTCTTTCTTACCCATGTAAATAAGTAATTATGAAAAAATACTACTTAACCTTTTTGCTTCTGACTATTGGCTTTGCCGTTTTTGCCCAAAATAAAACCGTAAAACGCTGTGCAACCTTTGATGGGATTCACCAGCATAGATTGCAAAACCCTGACTATGCCAAGAAGATGGCTAAAATGCAAAGTGAATGGAAATCATTGAAAGTAGAAAAAAAAGCTGCCGTAGACATTATTATTCCTGTTGTTTTTCATGTTTTGCACAATCAGCAAAGCGGTGCAATTACAGGCAATAATATTTCAGATGAACAAATACTATCGCAAATTGACCGCCTCAATGTAGATTATGCAAGCCTCAATACAGATATTGGCGATGTTCCTAGCGTTTTTCAAGATGTAATTCCAACAGAGGGTACAGGTATCCAATTTTGCTTGGCGCAAATCGATCCACAAGGGCAGCCGACAACGGGCATTACGCGCACCTATACAGATGTAACTGCTTTTGATGCGCCTTTTAACCCAGGGGATGATGAACCGATGAAGTTTGCGGCTCAGGGTGGGGTAGATGCTTGGTCGCCTTGTGGGTACCTCAATATTTGGGTCGTGCCTGCCTTAGATGATGGCATTACTTTGGGCTATGCTCAATTTCCTGAATCGGTGCTTGGCTTTTCTAGTTTAGGACCTGAAACAGACGGCGTGGTATTGGCGCATAACTTTGTTGGTGATGAGATTGGTACAACGACATTGCCTTACAATATGGGGCGTACTGCCAGCCATGAGGTAGGGCATTATTTAGGGCTTTTCCATACCTTCGAAGGGGGCTGCTCTGCACTTGGCGATGAGGTGGATGATACACCAAGTCAAAGTGTGCCAAATTTAGGTTGCCCTTCCGCTATTCCAGAAAGTTGTGGTTCTAATGATATGTATGTCAACTATATGGACTATTCTGATGATGCTTGTTTGTTGATGTTTACGCAAGAGCAGGCAGACCGTATGTTGATGTTTTTAAATACAGATGATTCGCGTAGTTGTCTCCTCAATGCTGCAACAGGCAATTGTTCTTTAGAATTGAGTGCTGATTTTAGTGCTGCTGATACTATTTTGTGCGAAGGGGAAAGCGTACAGTTTTCTGATCGCTCCTCTGGCCCTCGTAGTGGTTGGCAATGGACGTTTGAAGGGGGAGAGCCAGCCTCTTCTTTTGAGCAAAACCCTGTTGTGACTTACAATACCGCAGGTACTTATTCGGTCACCCTCATCATTACTACTGATGATGCAGAATTTGAAACGGTAACCAAAGAAGGATACATCACTGTATTTACAGAAGCAGACTGCCCCGAAGAAACTGGAGAACCTTGCACTGCTTTTATGCCCGGAGGCAGTCCTTTAGGCGGGCCATTTATCGAACTCAATCCTGTTCCTTGCGGCGATGATTGTGGCACAGCCGTAACGACTGGTTTTGAGGTGTATTCTAATGAGGGATATACTTTGAATAATTTGACTGCAGGGAGTAGTTATAACGTAAATATTTGCAATGGTGCTGGGGCAGGCAGTTGGGAACCTATTTTAACATTGGCTACTTTTGATGATGATATTGTAGGAAGTGTGGTCACTTTTGCAGATGGTTGTTCATTAGATTTTACTGTTCCACAGGACGGCAACTATATTTTGGTGATTACCCAAAAAGGGGTTTGTGATGGAGCAGCAACCAATCAAATTGACAATGGTTTTATTGAGCTAACTTGTACAGATACCAATGCTTGCGCGCCCGAAACTGGTCCTTGCATTGATTTTGTAGCTGGTTCTGGGGCAAATGCAGGCGGGCCATTTAATAGTCTAAATCCTATTCCTGCTGGCGATGATTGTGGAAATGTAGCTATTACTAGTTTTGAAGTATATTCTAATGAAGCCTATACTTTAGAAGCTTTAACAGCAGGTAGCGTTTACGACATCAGCATTTGTGAAGGCACGAATGCAGGTAGTTGGAATCCTGTTTTGACAGTTGCGGAGTATGATTTGGATAATGAAACAGTAGGGGATGTGGTGACTTTTGCCATTGGTTGTGCGATTAAATTTTCGGTGCCAAATGATGGTGATTATATAGTGGTGATTACAGAGGAAGATAATTGCGATGGTGGTGCACCCAATCAAATAGAAAACGGACTACTAACGGTTGCTTGTGGTGACGCTTCTTGTACTTTATTTACCTTAGGCGGTAGCCCCGAAGGTGGAGGTCCCTTTAATAACCTAAACGAGCCACCCATCGGTTCAGATTGTTCGACACCTGCGGTAACAGCTTTTGAGGTCTATTCTAATGAAGCCTATACCTTAGAAAATTTAACGGCTGGTGATGCTTACAATTTAAATATTTGCTCAGGTGCGAGTGCAGGTAGTTGGAACCCTATTTTAACCATAGCTACTTATGATTCTGAAAATGTGGAAGTTGGGGAAGTAGTAACATTTGCCGAAGGCTGTACGATTGATTTTACCGTTCCCGAAGATGGCAGTTATATTTTAATCATTACCGAGCAAGGCATTTGTGATGGCAATGCCCCTAATGGGATTGATAATGGTAACCTTAGTCTATCTTGTTTAAATATAGAACAACCTGCGGAGGCTTGTACCGAGTTTGAGGCGGCGCAATTATCAACAGAGTTGAGTGAAGCACCAACAGGAGCAAATTGCCCTGCAACAATAACAACCGCCAATGAAGTTTTTTCCAATCAAGCCTATACTTTTGATAATTTAGTAGGAGGCGAATCTTATGGAGTGAATATTTGTAATGGCGATAATGCAGGCAGTTGGGATGCGGTACTAACTTTGGCAGCTTACACAGTTGATGCAGTAGGAGAGGTCGTTACTTTTACAGATAGTTGTGCTTTGAATTTTACTGTTCCTGAAGATGGCAATTATATTTTGATTATTTCGGAAAAAGGAGCTTGTGACGGCGCAGCTTCTAATGAATTGGCAAATGGTTTATTAGAATTTTCTTGTATAGAAGGTATACAACCCACTGCTGACCCATGCACTGAATTTGTGGCTGGAGAGTTTCCGCTAGGTGGGCCATTTAACAACATCAGCGTAGAAGTAGACGGCGTGTTACGCGCGCCTTGTGGCGAAAAATGCGATACTTCGGTAGGTTTTGGTGTATATATCAACGAGGCTTACTACATTAGACGAGCCATTGAAGGAGCAGAATACCTCATCAGTATTTGTGAAGGGGAAAATGCAGGCAGTTGGGATGCCAATTTGACGATTGCCTATTATGATACCCTCACAGCTACCGTTGGCGAGGCAGTGATCGCAGTAGAAGATTGCTCCTTGAATTTCACGGTTCCAGAAACGGGCAACTATTTATTAATTATTACAGAAGCAGGCAATTGTACAGGTGAAGAACCCATACAAACCGAAAACGGTATTTTAAGCATGTCTTGTGTGGGAGAAAATCCATGTAAAGAAGGGCAAGCCTGTACCGAATTTGTGATTGGTAATTTTCCACTAGGAGGACCATTTACAGACATCAACGAAAATTCTACGCTTTGCGGCTTAGACTGTGGTGATACCTTGACCCTTAACGATTTTACTGTTTATGCAAATGAAGCCTATACCCTCAACAATTTACTGGCAGGAAATTCTTACAACCTCAATATTTGTTCAGGCATAGGGGCGGGCAGTTGGAACCCTAACCTAACCATTGCTTATTATGATCCGACCAATGAAATAGTGGGAGATGCCATAGATTTTATTTGGGATTGTTCTATTAATTTTACCGTTCCAGAAGATAGTAGCTACATATTGGTCATTACAGAACAAGGCATTTGCGAAGCAGGCTTAACACCATTGCAAGTTGATAATGGACATTTACAAGTGTACTGTTTAGGAAATAACTCATGTATTCCGCCTTGTGACAACAATACTTGTGCTGCTGCCTTAGCAATTGACGGCGGTATTGGCACCATTGAGGGACCCTTTGACAATAGCTGTGCTACTTCTGAGGGCGATCCAGCTATTGAAGATGGTTGTTTTGCTTTGGAAGATACATTTACCAACACCCTATGGTTTAGTTTTGTTGGAGATGGGCAAGCACGCCGTATTACAACCGATAATACTTGCGAGGGGATTAGTAACCCATTAATTGATGCTCAAATTGCCGTATTTAGAGAAGGTTGTGAGGGCGAACTTGTGGCTTGTGATGAAGATGGCGGTTTAGGATTAAATGCATTGGTAGATATTGATACAGAAGATGGCGTTACTTATTATATTGTTGTAGATAGCTGGGGAGGCATTACGGGAGAATTTTGCTTAAATATCACCGAGCCGTTCACTTGTTCTGTAGGTACAACAAACATTAGCTTACCTAATAACGCCACAGGTTCAGGTACAAGTGATGACCCCTATCAAATTTGTGGCAATCAGCCATTAACCTTTAGTTCAGAAGGCGATTTTTCCGTAAATGAACTATTAACCCCAAATCCAGCCATTGCATGGGCATACTACACTGATCAGCCTACCAGTACCGACCCTTTCAATGATCCTAATGCCATTTTACAAGTAGTATTAAATCCCGACAATGGCAATCCTGTTTTTAACAATGGAGAAGGTAGCTTCCTACTATCACCCATACCACCGGGTACTTATGTATTAGTGCCAGTAATCATTGCCAATGCTCCTAGCCTTAATATTGAATCAGGTTGTACTGGAGTAGATTTATCAGTTACTTATCCTTACATCACTTTTATAGATTCTGACGAATGTGCGCCTGAACCTTGTATTACTGATGCGGGTACTATGCCATCAGAAGGCATCAATATTTGTGGAACAGACAATACCAATGTCATTTCCAATGGCGATCAGGTATTAGACGATGGGGATGTAGCAACCTATATTTTACATACCAGTAGTGATGCAAATTTAGGTATTGTTTTAGCAGAAAATCCTGATGGTGGTATTTTTAATGTAGATAGCTCACCAGATATTCAAGTAAATACGACTTACTACATTTCACTATACATAACTTCCACAAATAACCCTGATTGTGATGTGGTTTCTACAGGAACACCCGTTATTTTCCTAGATGCTTGTGATCCTAATTGCAGCAATACCTCCGCAGGTACCATGCCAAACGAGGAGCAAAATATTTGTGGAAATAATTCTACCAATATTAGTAGTAATGGGGATGCCGTAGTCAATCCAGGGGATGTCACAACTTATGTTTTACACACAAGAGCAGATAATACTTTAGGAACTGTTTTAGCGGAAAATGCCAACGCTGGTGTATTTAGTTTAGCGAACTCGCCAAATATCCAAACAGGTACGACTTATTACATTTCCTATGTTGTTTATCCAAATGGTAACGAAACTTGTCCAGCCGTAGCAGCAGGCACACCGATTATATTCCTAGATGCTTGCCATCCTATTTGCAGCAATGCGTCGGCGGGTACGATGCCGAGCGAACAGCAAAATATTTGCGGCAATGGTTCAACAAATGTAAATAACAATGGCGATGCGGTTATCAATTCAAGTGATGTAACGACTTATGTTTTACACACAAGAGCAGATAATACTTTGGGGACTGTTTTAGCGGTAAATGCCAACGTTGGTGTATTCAGCTTGGCAAGCTCAACAAATACTCAAACAGGCACAACTTATTATATTTCTTTTGTCATTTATCCAAATGGAAATACAGCCTGCCCAGCCGTATCAGCAGGAACGCCCGTTGTTTTCTTAGATGAATGTCACCCAATTTGCAGCACTGCCTCCGCAGGAACAATGCCATCAGAAGCATTAAACATCTGTAGTGATGCCAGCACCAATGTATTAAGCAATGGCGATGCAAGCATTAATACAGGCGATGTCACCACTTATATTTTACATACCAATAGCGGCAATAGTTTAGGAACTATTTTAGCGGAAAATGCCAACGCTGGTGTATTTAGTTTAGCCAGTTCCTCAAATATACAAATTGGTACGACCTATTACATTTCCTTTGTGATTTATCCAAATGGCAATACAGCCTGCCCAACCGTAGCAGCAGGAACACCTGTTACTTTCGTTGATGGCTGTGCGTGTGTAACTTCTTCAGCAGGCACAATGCCGAGTGAAACCGTCAGCATTTGCGGAGCAGGTAGCAGCAATGTGACCGTCAACAGCGATGCGATTGTATCCCCTGCCGATGTCACGACCTATATTTTACATACCAATAGTGGCAATAGTTTAGGAACTATTTTGGCGGAAAATGCAGCGACAGGTGCGTTTAACTTGGCGAGTTCCTCCAATATTCAAACAGGAGTTACTTACTATATTTCCTTTGTCATTTATCCAAATGGCAATCAAGAATGTCCGCAAATTGCAGCAGGAACACCCGTCATTTTTGGCGATGCTTGCGATCCAAACTGCATCACTTCCTCGGCAGGGGTAATGCCTATGGTAGAAGTAGAAGTTGCCGTTTGTGGCGGCGAAACAAGCCCTATGGATTTAAGTACATCAGGCGCAATCATCAATCCCGGTGATGTGACAAAATATGTATTACATACTTCATTTAATTCAGATGATTTGGGTACTATCCTCGCCGAAGGAGCAGTTCCAACGTTCAGTTTAGAAAGTTCTCCAAATATTCAGGCATACACCACTTATTACATTTCTTTTGTACTGTATCCAAATGGTGAGGAAAGTTGTCCATTGATTGCATTGGGACCACCAGTTGTATTTTTTGAACCAATTAGCTTTGTTATTGATGAAACTTGTGAGGAAGGTACAAGCAATTATATTGTAACAGCCAGTGTTACAGGTGGCTCACCGCCCTATGATGGCAGTACTTACAGTGTTTCAGGTGATTTTACAGGTAACTTGGCATTTGGAGCGAACTTTACCGTCACCTATGCAACAGGAACAGTGAATACCTACAATTTTACAGTAGCTAATGATAATTATGCTTGTTCAGGCACAACTATTATGAGCGATCCATTTGAATGTAGCAAAACGCCAATTGAATTGATAACTTTTGATGGAGAACCAA
>JAHDHV010000575.1 GCA_020631155.1 Bacteroidota bacterium
AAGAGGCTTTAGCTTCCTTTGCTTTACTTGAATAAAATCTTCGGAGTCTTCAGAACTATATTATATTTTAGGCTTTCCATTTTCATAATTAAATCTATCACTTGTTTACTATTAGATCCTCTATTAATATAATCTCCTAAGATAAATAGTTCATCTTCTCTTGAAAAATTAATATTCTTCAATAAAGATTCAAAAGTCTTAGTACATCCATGTATGTCGGATAAAATATATTTATTCTTCATGATTTAGGTTTTAGTTTAACTTATTGTTTGTTCATTTATTCATTAATTACATACTATGATTCTTCAAATTTTGTTTTTCTGCCCATTCCGTCCATGAGCCATCGTAAAGGCTTTTTTCATTATCCATAATCATTTCACTAGCTAATAGTACAATGCAAGCGGTCATTCCTGAACCACAGCTAAAGATTAACTTTTCATGGGCTATTTGCTTGCTTTTAAACAATGCCTTCAATTGGGCTTTGCTTTTGTATTGTCCATTTTCCAATACCGATTGATAAGGAATATTGATGGAGTGAGGAATATGCCCACTTTGTAAGTACTTTCTTGGCTCTTTTTCTTGTCCAGTAAAGCGACCTGACGACCTTGCATCTATGAGTAAATATTCTTTAGTATTTAGATTTTGTACTATTTCTTCATAGTTTTTGACCCCTTTTTTATCTATATTTACTTGAAAATCGCCCTCTGGCCATAGTTCCGTTGCTGTTTTTATGGCTTCGGTTTTATAGCCTGCTAATACCCAAGCTGGTAAGCCGCCATTTAATACCTTTATATTTTCATGCCCCATTGTTTTAAATAGCCACCATACGCGAGGGCTGGTGTAAATGCCTAAATTATCGTAAACAACGATTTGGGAGCTTTGATGGATGCCCAATTTCCTACATTCTTGCTCGAATTTTTGGGCAGTTGGCAGCATATTCGGAAGCGGATTGTTGGTATCTGAAAATCGTCCTTTTAAGTCAAATTTTCGAGCATAAGGTATTTTTAAGCCTGTATATTCGGGCTTTTTTCCAGCCTTATTGCTTGCTGGACTTGAATCTAGGATGATTAAGTCTTTGTTATTTAAGGTTTTATGTAGTTCCTTTGCGGAGATTAGATTTGTTGGCATGTGTTTGGGGTTTTTGTTGTTTTATAGGCTGGCTTGATGCTGTTTTTGAAGCTGAAATCAAGACAAGCTCTAAATTGTTGAGACACTATTTTGTTATAAATTGCTAATGGGGAAATAATTTTTTGACAAGAAATAAAAAAGTACTAAAAAGTTTCTAATTTTATTTTTTTTTCAAGAAAAAACACTGTTTTTACATGCAAAAACACTTTATTTCTAGCAAAAAGCTCAATATTCAAAAAGCAATTCAACTTATTCAACAGCCTACTCAATTAGATTTATCGGAAGCTGCTCAACAAAAAATAACTGCTTGCGCGCTTTTTTTAGCTCAAAAAATAGGGAATGAACCCATTTATGGCATCAATACAGGCTTTGGGCATCTATGTAATGTCGCCATTTCTAATGAAGAAATCAATGAGCTACAACGCAATTTATTAATTTCCCATGCCTGCGGAATGGGGGAGGAGGTGCCAGCCGAAATTGTCAAATTAATGCTGTTCCTTAAAATTCAGTCGCTATCTTACGGACATTCAGGGGTGCAGTTGACGACTGTACAAAGGCTGATGAATTTTTTTAATGAAAATGTATTGCCTGTTGTTTATCAGCAAGGTTCGCTAGGTGCTTCTGGCGATTTAGTGCCTTTGTCACATCTCGCGCTTCCTTTAATTGGGCTAGGGGAAGTTTTTTACAAAAATAAAAAACAAAGTGCTAAAAAGGTCAATAAAAAACGCTCTTGGAAGCCTTTAAATTTGCAGTTCAAAGAGGGTTTGGCTTTGATTAATGGCACCCAATTTATGAGTGCTTATGGTGTTTTTTGCGTTCATAAAGCGGTGCAATTGGCTAAAATGGCAGACCTTATTGCAGCGATTTCGATAGATGCTTTTGATGCACGTCCCGAACCTTTTGAGGACTTGACGCATCGCATCAGAGGGCAAAAAGGACAGCGAAAATGTGCGAAACGCATCCGAAAATTTTTGAAGGGCAGCGAAATTTTAACACAAGCCAAAACGGTTGTTCAAGACCCTTATTCGTTCCGATGTATTCCGCAGGTGCATGGCGCAAGTTGGGATGTGATGGCGCATGTAAAGGATATTTTTGAGCGCGAAATCAATGCGGTAACCGACAATCCCAATATTTTTCCCGAAGAAGATCGCATTTTATCAGGCGGAAATTTTCACGGTCAACCCCTTGCGCTTGCACTGGATTATTTAGCGATGGCGGTAGCAGAATTGGGAAATATAGCAGAACGCCGAATTTATAAACTCGTTGGTGGCGAGCGCGATTTGCCAACTGTATTAAGTGAAGGAGCAGGTTTACATTCTGGTTTATTGATTCCGCAATATGTGGCAGCCTCTATTGTGAGCCAAAACAAACAGTTGTGCACGCCTGCCTCTGTTGATTCAATTACATCCTCAAAGGGGCAGGAGGATCATGTGAGTATGGGAGCAAATGCAGCGACTAAATGTTATCAAGTGGTCAATAATTTGGAAAAAATATTGGCGATAGAATTGCTCACTGCCACACAAGCTTTACATTTCCGACAGCAAAAAACAACCCTAAAAAGCTCGCCTTTGATTGAAAAAGTAATAAAAGCTTATCGAAAAACGGTGCCTTTTTTAGATAAAGACCGATTTTTACATGTAGATATGCAGCGATCTGTCGTTTTTCTGCAAAAGGAGTTACTTGTTTTTTTGAAAAAATAAAGAATTAATCCTTTGACTTTTTGGGTTTTGATTTTGTTTGAGTTAAAAAAAATGCTTTAGCTTCGGCTTCAAAAACATCCCTTTCAGGAGTACCTTTTTTACCGTATTTTTTGTTTAGCAGTTCTGAAAAGTTTTTGTAAGTGGGCATAATTGTATTTTGAATTGGTGAGTTGAATAATTGCTTTGACAATGGTAAATTACTTAGAAGTTGGCTTGGCAAAGGGATGTGAGTGGAAATGAGCCACAGCCAAACGCTAGAGAGCCTTAGCCGAGTGAGGGCGGAACGTAGAGAGCTATCAGCGAGGTTTAGAGCGAACAGCGTTTTGGCAAAGGTGAATTGCAACGGACAGCCCGACCCCGATGATTGAGCATTAGGAGCGTCAGCGACTTTTGCGA
>JAHDHV010000576.1 GCA_020631155.1 Bacteroidota bacterium
AATAGCCAAATAGCAATTTTAGAAACAAAGTGTTAGGATAAAAATGAAACATACCCCAAAAAGAATGTATGTCATTAAAAAGCAAGGATTAAGTAAGTTTTTTCCCCTTCTCGAATAGCTTCTTTTCACTCACTAACAAAATAAACACAACTATATAAAACGCTAAAAGACAAAACAAAAAACACTAATACAACGATAATAAAACTTAAAAAAATCTGTAAACATCATCATTTTTGTTTAATCGCATACTCTTGTACGTTAAATTAGTGTAAAAAAAAACATATCATAGCTTATCTTTAATCGTTTAGGTTACCGTTTAATGATATTTTTTTTTACATTTACACAATAACCAAAAGACCTTTAAACACGTATATTTTTTACAACATTAGATTAGTGTCAAAAGCCCTAAATTCATATGCGAGTAGCCTTAATAGCCTTATTGATTGCTTGTGGTGTAGTCATCAAGTTCTGGTTTTTTCAACCTGCTACCTCTGACTCCAACAAATCCACTACTGCCTCAACAGTTGTTGTTGAACCCAGTGTTTTGTCAAATACAAAACAGTCAGAAGAATCGTTTAATGGGGTACTCACCCTACCCACGCCTACGAAATTACTTGATACACCTGAGCAAGCTGCTTCAGAAACGGCAGCCCAAAAAACCACTGTTGACAATACTGCAAAAGCAGAAACAGATGAAGCTAAAACAACAATAGCTTCCAAAAAAGTAATTCGTAAAATACCCATTTTACAAGGAAAGCAGCCTGCAAAAAAAGCCAAGTCCAAGACTAAATCCACTGTTCCTCAATCAGTGAACACTTTATTTGAAAAAATGGGTTCTTCTAGTCAGTTTTTTACTTTCTCCAATATCCAAAACAATGTTTTAAGGGGCAAAAAAGGCACTTTATTATCTATTCCTGAAAATACATTTGTACAAAAAGATGGAAAAACGGTTACTGGACAGGTCACGCTAGAATTGAAAGAAGCATTTAACACCTCCAAAATGTTACTAAGCAATATAACGACCAATTCGGACTATGGCGTGGTGATAACAGATGGTGGAATTTATGTTAATGTGGTAGATGAGAAGGGTAAACAATTAGTTGTGCCTAAAAATAAGAGCATTTATGTGGAAACACCAACTGCTAAAAGAGATGGTAAAATGTGGGTGTTTTATGCTAAGGAGAATACGGCTGTTGCTGTTCCCAAAAAATGGGTAGCGCATCAACAACAAACAGGGCGGTTGCTTCCTTTTCCGCTGAAAAGCCTACACTATGACAAAATGGGCTTAGATGCCAAGTGGTCGGAGCGAATGATGTCTTCCAAATATGAGCAAACAGTCATTGCTACTAGAGAGTTTCGGCAGCGACTTGCTTTTATTTTGGATAATAAAGAATTACATGGCAATCGCATTAGTGCTATTTTGGGTATTTGCCTGCAAAATGCAAAGAAAAATTTATTGGATATTGATTATAAGCTCTACAAATACTTTAAAAATCTACATGCAGTTGCCAAAAAAGAGGAGCAGAAAGGCTTATCCATTATGCAAAAGCAGTTTTCAAAATACCATGCTGAACAGTTGACAAAGCCTTTTAATATTAGCACCTATGGTTTAGACTTTGATCAGGAAAATGCCTATGAGGTATTTGTTGGTAAGGGATTTAATAAAAAGTACACCAGTTTGTTATTGCAAATGAATACACTTCAACAGGCATTAACCCCTCAATTGGCACATCAACCAACATTAGCTACACCTTCGGCAAAAAACACCTTTTTGGTCACCAAAACAGGTTGGTTAACAATAGATCGCTTCTATGACAAACGCAAGAAACCAAAAGCACTAAGCGCAGTTATTAACCATCAACCCAAAAATCTGGATGTACAGCTGTATTTATCTTTTAAAAATTTCAAATCTGTATTGGCAGGGCAAAAGAAGGAAAATACTTATCATTTTGTAGGGCTTCCGCAAGGGGAACCTGCCTATTTGATTGGTATTGGTTATCAGCATGGGCAGCCTTATGTTGATGTGGTGAATCTTACTGTTGGTCAGCAGGAAAAAGTAGATTTAAATATGCGCCCTACGACTTTAGACATGCTAACTTATCAAATATCAAAATTAGACTACCATCATTTATAGGAAAATAAATAAGTTCTAGTAGTCAGTCAAGATAAAATTGACGATTGCTTTTGGCGTTTTTTGCTCCCTAACTGTGTTACAAAGCCTCGCCGTAGCTTTGGCTATGCCTACGTTTTGCGCCTTGCTAGGGAACAAAAATCACTCAACATCAACCCGTCATTTTAACGTTGACTAACTACTAGCAACAAAATCAGAAAATGATAAGTGCCAAGCACTAGTAATTGTGCACAATTTTATTCTAAAGTATTGACTTTCATTGCCTTAATTAAACAAAGAGTAGCATTTAATTATTTTGTTGTACTTAACTACTCAATTGTCTACTAAAAATCAGTAAGTTTTCTTTTTTAGAAAAAATTAATAAAGTACAAGAGTAGGTCTTAAATACTTTTTTTTCTTTAATTTATTTTTCTAAAAAAAGAAAATACAGATATAACCCCTTAAAAAACAACTTTTTATACAAGAAAACATACAAAGTAACGCAGCAAAAACGTCAAAAAATACATTATCATTTTAAATAACTTATACTTTAACATCACTTAATGTAACCTTGTTCCTGTCAAAATAGTATAACTATTACTGAATCACCTATAAACTAAAAATATAGCCCAACCAATGCTACTATTGCACTAACATGGCAATACTATCTCATATTGAACAGCTATTATCATTTTTTCTGAAAAAATTGAACATTAATAGCAAATTAAGTGCCAAGCACTATTTAATTGTGCACAATTTTGTTCTAAAGTATTGAATTTCATTACTTTAATTTTAAAAAAGTGTCGTTTAATTTTGTCTAGTTACTTACACTTCAAATTTTTGACTAATTGAGCTTTAAATATTTTTTTATTATAAAAGAAAATTACCTTCACCTAACAGCTAAATTAGTGTCAAGCACTATTGAATTACATCCTCTTTTACCCTAGTAATCAAAAGAGTGTTCTTCTATTTTGCTTAACAAATAAACATCAAAATATTATTTTAGAATAGCTGCAATTTACTCAATATTATTCGGATTTTTTTACATACAAAACGCACAACATCAACACTAACTAAATAAGATACAGCCTTGCCATATGAAAAAACGTTACC